>CAYREF010000034.1:0-21920 GCA_964423265.1 uncultured Actinomycetota bacterium | reverse complement strand
TTTTTCCTACAAATTTTTTATGCATTTCAAGGGCTTCTTGGTAAATGTCCAAAATATCCTCCATCTTCTTTTAGTTAATAATAATATAGTTGGGTCAAAAAAGCCAAGCAGCCTGCCCTAGCTAATTTAACCAGAAATTTATACTGACGTTTTCCTTGTATATAGCATTGCCAGTTCTTTAAAAACAGCAGATTCAGAAACCCCTTCGAAGACAGAGTCGTCTATTTTTTGTACAGGCATAATTTCCATAATTGAATTTGTAACAAACAAAAAATCTGCTTTCAGCAAGTTCTTATAATATATTTTTTCTTCCACTATATCTATATTATTTTCTCTACATAATTCAATAATAATTTCCCTGGTGATACCTGGAAGGATATTTAACTCTAGTGAAGGAGTATAAATCCTGCTATCTTTTTCCATAAAAATATTGCTGGTAGCGCACTCTAAAACTATATCGTCTTCTGTTAAAAATAATGCCTCTAATGCCTTCTTTTTCTTTGCTTCATTTTTTGCATAGATACTTTCAAGATAGTTTATGCTCTTGTGTCTGTAAACCGGGTTAAATGACTTAGATCTTCTTATAGTAGAAGTTATAATCTTTGCTCCACTTCTGTAAAATTTTTCTGGATACGGGTTTAGAGTTTTAGTAATTATTATTAAATTTGGCTTGAATTTAGAATCAAAGCCAAGGTTCCCGGAGAAATTCCCCCTGGTCACTATAATTTTTATATAAGAATCTGAGTTTGAAAGGTTATTTGCTTTTAATGTCTCTTTTATAGATTTAACAATATAATTTTCAGCAAAACTGTGTTTGTAGTTAAAAAAATTCAATGATTTAAATAGCCTGCTAATGTGCATCCCAACCGCAAATAGATTCCCCCCGTAGCTTCTCAAAGTTTCAAATATTCCATCTCCATACAAAAAGCCCCTATCCTTAACAGGTATTTTACATTTTTTTTCAGCAATTAAGCTGCCGTTAATAAAAATATAATTATTCATATTTGAAAAAATACTCCAATGCCTGCTTTAATGCAACCCCCTTGTCCAGAGTCTCCTTATATTCCTCACCTGGGTTAGAATCTTCAACTATACCCCCACCAACATTATAATAGTAGTCATTGCCAATATTTATAATAGTCCTTATGGCAATATTTAAATCTGCTGTTCCGTTTATGCCAATATAGCCGATGGAACCAGTATATACGTTCCTGGCCGTAGGCTCCAATTCATCAATTATTTCCATTGCCCTAATCTTGGGCGCTCCGGTTATGGAACCTCCGGGAAATGTAGCTTTAATGATTTCTGCAAAACCTACATTTTTCTTTATTTTGCCTACAATAGTGGAAACAGAATGAATTACTTTTGCATATTTTTCAATTTTTGCATGTTCTGTTACCTTCACACTCCCATAATAGCAGATTTTACCTAGATCATTTCTTTCTAAATCTACAATCATATTTAGCTCCGCCCTGTCTTTAAGGCTGGATTTAAGCTCCTTTGCATACCTGTCATCTTCCCTTTCATTTTTCCCCCTTGGTCTTGTCCCTTTAATTGGCCTGGTCTCTATATTTCCTCCCTTTACGTATAAAAATCTTTCCGGAGAGGAGCTTGCTATACTGAATTTAGGATTGCTAATAAATGCAGAAAAGGGAGCAGAATTTTTTTGTCTTAATATGGTATAAAAGCCAACCGGGTTAATTTTTAATCCTATATTAAACCTTTGGCTTATATTAACCTGGTATATGTCACCGTTATGGATATATTCCTTTGCCCTAGATACAGCATTAATATAATCTTCTTTTTTGAAATTAGAATCCAGCCTGCAATCCCCTGGTTGCCCAACTTTCTTTAAATTCGGTTTTTCTTTTTCGAAAACCAAGGTGCTCTTCTCTGAATTTATCTTTTCAACAATTTTATCCGCAACATTAACAGAAACCGAATCCTCTCCGGGAAAAAACAATTTTAAACGGCTATCCTGGCAGAAATTCCTTATATAAAACCAGCTGTTTTGCCTATGATTGAAAGCAATTATCCGGTTAAAATAAGCCAGGTAAATTAGAGGCATATTATAATCATCTTCAACTGTATCCGGTAGCCTCTCAATATAATTTTTTAAGTCATAAGAAAAAAACCCTACAAATCCTCCTAGAAAATCCGGCAAACTGTCTGAATTTTTTACCTTTCTTAACTTATTCCCTCTAGCCATATATGCATTTCCCTGGCTGTCTGGGTTGCTGAATTTTTCTATGTTTTCACCTAAAAAATTTAAAGGATGCTGGTAGCTGTCGACCTTAATGCCGCTGCGCAGGTTGTAGAAGCTATTTCTATAGCCATAGCTTTCCAAGGCAAAAGCAGGATCCCAGCCGATGTATGAATATTTTGAGTACTTGCTTTTTTTCAGGCTGCTGTCTAAAAAAGATAAATACTTATAACCCTTAAGTGAATAAAATATATCAGCTGGCTCCATTCCAGCATTAAGCTTACTTATTACAGTAATAAAACTCATAATTCTAAGAAATTTTTTAAAATTTTAATCCCTGTAGAAGTTAAAAATGATTCAGGATGGAATTGTATTCCTTCCAAAGGAAAATGCTTATGCCTTATGCCCATTACTATACTGTTTTCTGTCTCTGCTGAAACTATAAAATCTTCTGGCACAGTACCCCTTCGTAAAATTAGGGAATGGTACCTTGCAGCTTCAAACGGATTTTTAATGCTGCGGAAAATAGTTTTGCCGTCATGATAAATCATTGAAGTTTTCCCATGTATTACTGTCCCTGAATTTATCACTTTTGCCCCAAAAACTTCCCCAATACACTGGTGGCCAAGACACACCCCAAGGATAGGAATTTCCTGGTAAAAAGTTTTTATAAGCTGTTTAGATATACCAGCACTATCGGGCCTCCCCGGGCCCGGTGAAATTACTACTTTTTCCGGAGCCATCTCCCTTATTTCTTCTATGGTTATTTTATCATTCCTTCTTACCTTTATCCTTTTGCCCAAAATTCCCAGATACTGCACAAGGTTGTAGGTGAAAGAATCATAATTGTCTATCATTAATATTTTCTTATCCATGGCCATTTATGTTCTGCCATTCTTTACTATTATACTAATTATGAGTATTATACATATTTGAGTAAATCATTTATAGGATTAATTCCAAATTCATGATTGAAGCAGTAAATTTAACCAAGGAATACAGTAACCTGACAGCTGTTGATAATATAAGCTTTAAGGTTAAAAAAAGTGAAATATTCAGTTTTCTGGGCCCTAATGGGGCTGGAAAGACTACTACTATTAGGATACTTTCCACACTGCTGCAGCCGACTTCGGGGAAAATAATAATAGATGGCAAAAGTCCAGGAAAGGCAAGCACTTATATAAGGTCCATAATTGGAATATTAACTGAGAATCCCGGAATGTATGAAAAAATTACCGCATATGACAACCTCATGTATTTTTCAAGCTTCTATGGCCTGGCTGATAAAAAAAGAAGAGCCAACATAGAGAAGCTCCTTAAAATGTTTGGCTTATGGGAGAGGAGACATGAACTAGTTGCCACCTATTCTAAGGGAATGAAAAAAAAGCTTTCCCTAGCCAGGGCCCTTATACATGAACCCAAAATATTATTTTTAGATGAACCAACCTCCGGACTAGACCCTGAGAGTGCCCGCATGGTGCGGGATTTTATAATATCCCTAAAAAAAGAAAAAACTACAGTTTTTCTATGCACCCATAACCTGTCTGAGGCATCTTCCCTCTCCGATAGAGTCTGCATTATAAATAGGGAGATTATAAAGGTGGCGCCATTAGAAGAACTGCAGAATTATAAGAAAAGCAAGACAGTAGAACTTATCTTAAAGGGCAATGCAAAAGAATATGCGGGGTACCTTGAGAGCATAAAAAATATTTTAGATGTTAGCATAAGAGGAAACAAGGTATTGCTGTCCCTATCCGACCCAGAAAACACCAACCCTAAAATTATAAAAAAACTTGTAGAAAGGGGCGCAGAAATTAAGTATTTTAATGAAATTAAAGCAAGCCTGGAAGAAATTTACCTGGACTTGATAAAAACAGAGAAAAACAATGAAAAACGCACTTAGAGTTTACAAAAAAGAAATAAAAGAAGTAATAAAAAATAAGAGCATTTGGGCGCCGGTTTTAATTATAAGTTTTATGTTTTCGCTGCTTATGCCCATAGTGCTTATGTTTATAGGGGGTATTGGTAAAGACACTGAGGTGCTTGAATTTATCAACAAAATATTTGGCAGCAATGTAGACCCTCAAATAGCCTTGATAAGGTTTATGGTTAAACAATTTATAATTTTTCTGCTGTTGATACCAGCAATGGTACCAAGCCTGATTGCTCCGGCTTCGGTAATCCTTGAAAAGGAAAGCAGAACACTAGAGCCGCTTCTGGCCACCCCCATTAAAACCAAAGAGCTTATGCTGGGAAAAACCTTTACCAGCTTTATACCTTCCTTTATTATCTCTACCATAAATTTTATAGTCCTTGGCATAAGCATAAATACAGTTGCATATATCAAATTTGGCCTCCTTCCCCTCCCAAACCTGGAATGGTTTGTATCCGCATTTGTACTTAGCCCCGTTATTTCCTTTATTATAACCACGGTAAGCCTGGTATTTTCTTCCAAAACCACCGATATCAGATCAGCCCAAGGCATAGGCAGTGCCATTATAATTCCTATCTATGCAATTATTGGACTGCAAATAGCAGGGCTGTTTCTACTTAATGTTTATTATCTGCTTTTAGGCTGCGCTGTACTGATAGCCATATGCCCCTTTCTCCTAAAGCTTGCTATTAAAACTTTTGACAGGGAAAATATCCTGGCCAAGTGGAAAATGAAATAATAAGCCTAATATTTATCTGGTTGAGCCCTGCATCAATAAATGCTAAATTAAAAAAATAAGAAGAGGGGGTAGGATGAAACCCAAAATATTTAAATTCCTCAGCCTGGCACTTATTTTAATTTTATCTATGCCGCTGGCTTTCACTTCTGCTTGTTCCGGAGAAAAAATCATTATTGGCTCAAAACCTTTTAACGAACAATATATCCTGGCGCATATGATTTCGCTCCTGCTGGAAGAGGAAGGTTTAAAGACAGAAGTCCAGGAAGGGCTGGGAGGCACCCTTATAAACTACGAGGCGCTTTTGCAAGACCAGATAGAGGTATATGTTGAATACACGGGGACCGCCTACAGCGTAATACTGGAATTACCCCAAAAGGAAGAATGGGACCCTGAAGAAGTTTATGAAGCTACCGAGAAAGGGTTAAAAGAACAGGACAGCATTGCCATAGCAGCCAATATTGGCTTTGAAGACAGTTATGGGATAGCAGTCAGGCAAGAATGGGCAGAAGAAAACAATATAAAGACCATAGCAGGCTTAGAAGGCTATGCTAAGGATATGACCATCGGAACTGATCCTGAATTTGCTACCAGGGCTGATGGGTTGCCCCAGGTAGAAAAAGTTTATGGCATTACTTTTGGAAATACAGAACAAATGGAACCCACCCTAATGTATGAGGCCATAAAAAATGGTCAAGTAGATGCTATCTCTGGATACACTACTGATACAAGGATAGACAGGTTTGGCCTGGTATTTCTAGAAGACAATAAGAATGCTTTAATTCCTTATGATGCAATTATTATCATGATAGAAGAAACCGAAGAAAACAGGGAAATTTTACAAGCCCTTAAAAAATTAGAAGGCAGGAAGGCAGGATTGATACGGCCAAAATGAGGGAGCTTAATTATCTATACGATGTCGAGCAACAGGAAGCAAGGGGTATTGCAAGAAATTTCCTGGTTGAAGAAGACTTAATAGGAAAATAAGGAGGGGAAATGAAAAAATTTGATGTAATAGTAATTGGATCGGGAGTAGCAGGTTCAAAAGTTGCCTTTACCTGCAATTCCAACCATATGGAGGTAGCGGTTATAGATTACAGGCCCTTGGGAGGAACCTGCCCTAACCGGGGCTGCGACCCCAAAAAGGTTTTATGGGGTGCTGCTGAGCCAGTTGAAATATCCACCAACCTGGATACCTACAGCCAGCCCTTAAGGCTTGACTGGAATAAACTGATGAAATTTAAAAAGACCTTTACCGATCCTGTGCCCTTAAAAAGGGAAAAATCCTTTAATGATGCAGGCATATCAATCTTTAAAGGCAAGGCAAGCTTTACTGCCAGAAACAAGTTAATGGTAAATGGAAAAGAGCTTGAGGGAAAATACATAGTAATAGCCACAGGGGCCAAAACCAGGCCACTGGATATGCCCGGGAAGAGTTTGGTTACCACCAGTGATGAATTTCTAGAAACCCCCAACCTGCCGCCCGAAATTGTTTTTGTTGGCGGCGGTTATATCTCTTTTGAGTTTGCGCATATTGCCTCCAGGGCTGGGGCCAGGGTTAAGATACTGCATATAGATGATAAGCCGCTGCAGATATTTGACCAGGATATAGTAGAAAAGCTGCTGGATATAACCAGGGAGGCAGGGATAGAATTTATCCCTAATTCCCCCGTAAAATCCTTTAGCAAAGATGGCCAGAATATTATTGTCCATACCGAAAATAGAAAATACAGCTGCGGCATGGCAGTGCATGGTGCTGGAAGGATTCCGGAAATTGATGATCTAAACCTGAAAAAGGGAATAGTTGAATACGGAAAGGGTGTAAAGGTAAACAAATTTTTACAGAGCATTTCAAATAAGGCTGTCTATGCAGCAGGAGACTGTGCCCAAGCAGGACCTCCCCTTACCCCGGTGGCAGGCCTGGAAGCCGAAGCAGTAGCTGAAAACATAATTAATGGAAACAGAGTAACTCTGGATTACTCAGTAGTTCCCTCAGTGGTGTTTACCATCCCTCCCCTGGCTTCAGTGGGCCTGACTGAAAAACAGGCCAAGGATAAAAATATTGCCTATAAGGTAAACTTTATGGACATATCAAAATGGTATAATTCCAGGAGGCTGGGATTCAGGCATACAGCCTTTAAGGTAATAGAGGAAAAAGGAACTGGCAAAATTATTGGCGCACACCTGATTTATCCCCAATCAGAGGATATTATAAATTTATTTTCACTGGCAATGAAAAATAATATGCCCCTGGAAAATATTAAAAAAACAATTTTTTCTTATCCAAGCAATACCAGCGATATAAAATACATGATCTAATTACAATAAAATATTTGACAGAATCGAGTCAGTTGAGATAAAGAATCTAACTAAAAAATATAGCCCTGGATAATTTAACCCTTACTGTTAAAGGTGGGGAACTACTAATACTTATAGGTCCAAGCGGATCTGGAAAAACTACTGCCCTTAGGGCTATAAACAGGCTGGTTGAACCAGATAGCGGCAAAATCAAAATAAACAGCAAGAACATAATGGATTTTGAGCCTGTTAAACTCAGAAGAAATATTGGCTATGTAATCCAGCAAATCGGCTTGTTTCCCCATCTTAACATAAGGGATCACATAAGTATTATTCCCAGAATAGAGAGGTGGAATAAGAAAAGGATTGACAAAAGGGTCAAGGAGCTTCTAAACCTGGTTGACCTGCCAGAAATGTTTGCAGAAAGGCATGCCAGTGAATTAAGCGGCGGCCAACAGCAGAGGGTAGGACTTGCAAGAGCTATAGTTATGGATCCCCCCTTACTTTTAATGGATGAGCCCTTTGGAGCACTTGATCCCATTTTAAGAAAACAGCTGCAAATAGAATTTTTAAACATAAGAAAAGAATTAGGAAAAACTATAGTATTTGTTACCCATGATATTGAAGAAGCATTTAAGCTTGATGATAGGATTGCAATAATGGATAAGGCTAAACTAGTACAGGTAGCCAGGCCCAATGAGTTGATACTAAATCCCAAAAATGATTTTGTTTCCCAATTGGTTAGCTCCCACAAGAAATTCCTGCACATGGACAATTTAATAGTAAAAGACCTAATGGTTCCCCTAACTGATAAGTATATTTACGAATTCTCACTAGAAACTAATAAGGCGGCAAAAAAAATGAAAGATGCGGGGGTTGAGCTGGCAGTAGTAATTTCTAATTCAAATTTAAGGGGCATAGCTAGTTTTAATGCCATTTGCACCTCTAAGGGAAAAACCCTAAAAGGCATTACCCAGCCAGTCACTACTTTTTCACCTGAAAAATGTCTCTCTGAAGCTGCGGCTGAACTAAAAGTAGAAAACAGTACTCTAGCGGTAGTTGCTGAAAACAATAAGCCAGTAGGACTCCTGCTTACAGATAAATTATTATTAGACCTAGTATAGATATGTTTTTAAAATTAGCAACCTTGTGGGAATCCAATAAATTGGCAACAAGAACAATACAGCACCTGTCAATGTTTGGAATAGCTATGGCTTTTACAATAGCCATAGGCGTAACTGTAGGAATAGTAATTTATAAGAAGAAAAAACCACCGGTACAGTATTTAATATATTAAATGTTATACAAACCATACCTGCACTTGCCTTACTGGTGCTTCTGCTCCCTATATTTGGTCTCGGGCCTCTACCTACTATAGTAGCCAGCATCCTGTATTCAATACTTCCTGTAGCCAGAAACACTTATGCAGGCCTTTCCAGCATAAGCCAGGACTATATTGAAACCGGCAGAGCTATAGGGCTTAGCAATACAGAAATCCTGTTAAAGATCAGGATTCCCCTGGCACTTCCTATGATAGCAGGGAAAACAAGGATTGCCATTGTATTTACCATGGGAGTAATAACCCTGGGAGGCCTGATAGCTGCAAGCGGATTAGGAGCTCCACTGCAAACCGGCATACACTTATATGACAAGCCCCTTGTACTGCTAACCGGATTGTGGGTGGGAATACTTGCCCTAATCCTTGATGGAATCGGGGCACTTGCTGAGAAACTTTTAACTAAAAAATATAGTTATGGAAATCATCAGTAAAATTTTAGAACTAACTTTAGAACACCTAACTCTGGCTTATGGCTCTCTAGCCATAAGCATTATTTTGGGCATCCCCCTGGCAGTAGCTTCCCCTTACAGCAAAAAGCTTTCATCAGTAATCATTACCGTTGCCAACTTAATTGAAGCTATTCCTAGCTTTGCAGTGGTAGCCCTGGTAGTACCGCTTTTGGGAATAGGGTTTAGACCAGCAATACTGGCAATCCTGTTTAGGGCTTTACTGCCTATAATTAAAAATACCTATATTGGGCTTTCAAATGTAGACGGTACATTAATTGACTCTGCAGAGGGCATTGGCCTTACAAAATGGCAGATACTCACCAATATAAGGTTTCCTCATGCTTATCCGCCAATGTTTGCCGGTATAAAATTTGCGGCAATACTTACCAATGGAATTGCAGTGCTCACCGCAATTATTGGAAGTGATGGCCTGATTAAACTAATATTTGAAGGTCTGGCAAGTTTTAATATAAAGAAGATATTGTATGGAGTGATTCCAGTAATGGTAATAGCAATTGCCACAGACTTCCTGCTATCTTATACTGAGAAAAAGATCACCCCTAAAGCTCTGCAATAACCTCACTCTCCTATTATTTTAACCAGTACCCTCTTTTTTCTTTTCCCGTCAAACTCGCCATAAAATATACGTTCCCAGGGTCCAAAATCTAATTTTGCGCCGGAAACTGCCACCACTACCTCTCTCCCCATAATGCTTCTCTTTAGATGGGCATCAGCATTATCTTCAAAACCATTATGCATATACTGCTCATAAGGCTTTTCAGGAGCCAATTTTTCCAGCCATTTTTCAAAATCCTGGTGAAGCCCACTTTCGTCATCATTTATAAAAACACTTGCTGTTATATGCATGGCATTGCAAAGCAACAGCCCTTCTTTTATGCCGCTTTCCCCCAAGCATTTTTCCACCCGGGGAGTTATATTTATAAATTCCCTCCGGTGGCTGGTGTTAAACCATAATTCTTTTCTGTAGCTTTTCATTATTCCTCCTGTTTCACTTTTTTCTCAGTTTACCATTTTAGTTTCTGGGCTCTTTTCCAAACGTAGGATTATAAATTGCACCGCAATTCGGACAAATTCCCCTGTTTTTAAACCTTTCTTCTAATATTTCTTGCCTTACCTGTATTACTAAAACCAGGAAAATTTTTAAACCTTAATTTTTGTAAATTTCAATAAGGGTTTTATCTGTTTTTTTCCAGGAAAACCATCAAAAATTAGCAGGGAACCTCCTGCCGCTTCTACGCCTGATTTAATAATCTGTGATACCAGATCCGATGGGGTCAGCCTGCCTTTCTCCACGAATGACTTTAACCTTTTACCCAGGTAGCTGTTAGATTTATTCTCTTTCCTTATAAGCTTTCCTGCCTCTATTACCTTATATCCAAAAACATCTGATATAAAATTGGCTAAAGTAGATTTGCCACTTACAGGCGGCCCTAAAAGAATTATTGCTTTTCTTTGGTCCATAATTTCTCCCATGATAAAGCTACCATAAGAGACATTCTGGTTCAATTTGGTAAAAATTACGGATAACAAATAATATTACCAATAATAAGTACTGTGATTAGTAAAAATATAACTGAGAATACTGTTATTCAGGAAACTTATTGCCTATTGCAGTTCTAAAAGCCACTTAGATAAGGGGATAAATTTTATCTTAAATTTTTTATAGTATTCCACACTCTCATAATCTTTGGTTATCACCAAACCTTCTCCTAGGTGCATATCTTTAAGCCCTGCAATCAGGCTATTAATTTCTCTTTTTTTTGTTTTTGCATTTTTTAGGTTCCAGCAAACCTGTATCAGTTTTTTTACTTTTGATGATTCCATTACCACAAAATCTACTTCCTGATGCTGTTTATTTTTAAAATAAAATAATTCCATATTCTGGTTAATGGATCTTTTTCTTGTTAGTTCCAGAAAAACTAAGTTTTCGGCAATTCTTCCCGAATTACGGCTGAATCTAAATCCTATTTGGTTAGAAAGGCCCAAATCTATTGCATAAATTTTCCTTGGGCTTTTCCCCTGTTCTTTTAATTTAAATGAAAATCTTTTTAGAAAAAATACTAAATAAATAGATTCAATATAGCGCGAAAATTTTTCAATTGTATCCGTAGTTAAAAAAACCTGTTTGGTCAGAGAGTTATAAGTGGAGCCTGTAGAAAAATTGCTTAGGTAATAAATTGCCAGCTCCTTAATTTTTCCCGTTTTTCTTATTTTATATCTCCTAATTAAATCCTTATTTAATAAATCATCAAAATAAGCAAGCAATATTTGTTTTTTAGCACTGGATAGAGCAACCTCTGGGAAGGACCCATACTCATAATATTCTGATAACAACCGGTTTATTTCAATTTTTTTATTTGTAAAATCAAGATTGTTTTCAATTTCAAGATTATTAAAAGATAAAAATTCTTTAAAAGAAAGTGGATAAACTGTTATGTCTACATGCCTTCCGGTCAGCAAAGTAGACAGTTCCCCGCTTAAAAGCTTTGCGTTGGAGCCAGAAATTACAAAGGTTGCTTTTTTTAATTCGTGCATTGCCCTGACCCATTTCTCCCATTGCTTTACTTCCTGCACTTCATCTAAGAATATATATATTTCTCCTTTAGGATTTAAGGTTTCAAGATAAGCCTCATAAATCTTTTGCAAAAGTTCTGTATCAAGTTTAAAAAAACCGGGATCTTCAAAATTAACAAACAAGATATTCTCATTGCTCAAACCTTCTTCCATAAGTTTTTTTGCAAAACTTCTCATTAGGTACGATTTGCCACTTCTCCTAGCACCGGTTATCACTATTATCTGGTCAGATTTATTGAGCCTCTGCAACTGTTCTAAATATTGCAACCGTTTAAAACCTGTATCGTGGTCTTTTCTCCAGAAATTCCAATCCTCTAAAATTTCTAAAATTCTATTTTTATCCATTATAATTACCTTATCAGATAAAATAATCATAATTGTTAATTTTCTACTTCTAGGAGTGTGATTTGCCTTATCCTGCGAATCATTATTGTCTTGTTGCAACTAATATAGCACCATAAATCCATAATAAAAATATAAAACTGCATGGAATGATAAAAACATATACAAAGACCGTTCATCACTTGAAAATATGGCAGCAATATTGGCAAAATTGATAAGCTAATTCCATAACTATGTATATGCCGAATTTAGCTTTTTAAGAAGGGTTATGGTTTTAGGCATTAAAACCATAACCACTTATAACTGTGTTACCCGCACTTTATAATTACCGGAAATAAAGGGCTAACTCCTGCCTTAAGTAGGCTAAGTAGCATTAAAAATTCAAGAAAAAATTTATACTAGGTACCTCTAGTTTAAACCCAATTAGCTTTACCGCAGTAAAAATACTGTTAGGGTTTAACTTTTCCTATACAGCCACTACCTTCTTTACCTCAGGCATCTTTTCTTTTAATACTCTCTCTATTCCATGGGTTAAGGTAAGTTGTGACATGGGACAGCCGCCACAAGCACCCTTAAGCCTTACTTTCACTGTACCGTCCTCATCTACATCCACTAGCTCCACATCTCCGCCATCTGCCTGCAGGGATGGCCTTACCTGTTCTAATATTTTCTCTAGTTTTTCTTTCAACTTAAACTACCTCCTTGTATTTTTACCTTCATTATAATCTGTAAAAACCAGTTTTTTTCTGGCTGATTAATTTTATCTTGCTTCTTTATCTAATTTCTCTCCTTTTATGCTAATACACACATCTTTTAATTTTATATCTTTTTTTGATGCCAATATTAAAGATTTAACTACATTTAGTAAACTAAAGCAACACGGAACCTCCATATGGGCACATGTAATTGATTTTACGGAATTTTTCTCCAATACCTCAGTTATTTTATCCTTATAAAGGTCGATATCATCCAGCAAGGGGCAACCCACCAGCAAAGCTCTTCCTTTAAGCAAATCCTCATGGAAATTAAGGTATGAGAAAGGGACACAATCAGCACATATAAGCAAGTTTGAATCCTCCAGGTAAGGGGCATCGGTTGGAACCAGTTTCAGCTGTATGGGCCATTGCCTCAGTTGTGATTCCATTTTGGCCTCAAATTCTGGTTTATTATTCTCCATATCTTCACTGTCATTCCTGAAATCAACCACCCTTTTACCAGGACACCCAGAATAATATTTCTTTTTATCTTCGGCTCTGATAAGTTTATCCACCTTTTCAGTGGTTTCCCTGTCTAAGGGATTTTCTATTCCTTTTTCTTCTAAACTTTCTATTGCCTGCCTGTAATAATCAATTTGATTGTGCTCAATTAGGTGTCTAAGATGCGCTTTTATCACATTTTTACCTTGGGAAATTATATTGTCCATTACCTTTCTCTCATCATACTTTTCTGCTTCCCTTTCTTCTATTAAAATAGCGCCTTCAGGGCAATTGCCAATACAGGCTCCTAAGCCGTCACAATATAGTTCTCCAACCAACCTTGCCTTTCCATCTATTATACCCAGCGCACCCTCAGGGCAATTAGGAATGCAAAGGCCGCATCCATCACATTTCTCCTGGTCAATTTTTATAATTTTCCTTTTTGGCATTTTTTTTATATAAATATTATTTATTCTGGCATTAATGATACTAATTTAGTCTCATTATGTCAATAAAAAAATCTTTTTTGGGAGAAAAGCTAATACCTGGTGAGGTTAAGGTTGGAGGCTTGAACAAAAAGAAATCCCCCATATCATGGGGGCAAACTTTGATAAAATTATTTCCTATTTTTTTTAATCTTTTTAACTATTGCATCCGCATATTCACTGGTTCCCACTGCGCTTGGGTCATTTCTATCTTCTTTAAAATCATAAGTTACATATTTCCCCTCTTTTATATTTAAAGCAATAGCTGATTCCAGCAGATTGGCACAATCATTTTCCCCTATATATTTTAACAGCAACACCCCAGAAAGCATCATAGCAGTAGGGTTCACTTTATTTTGCCCCTTATACTTAGGAGCGCTTCCATGAGTTGGCTCAAACAAGGCTATATCTTCTCCAATATTCCCTCCAGGGGCAACCCCCAATCCACCTACCAGGCCTGCAGCTAAGTCTGAGATTATATCCCCATACAGGTTTGGCAGAACAAGCACATCATAAAGTTCAGGCTTCTGCACCAACTGCATACACATATTATCAACAATCCTGTCCTCGGACTCTATGTCACTATATTCTTCTGCTACCTTCCGGAATGTATCTAAAAATAGCCCATCAGAATATTTCATTATATTAGCTTTATGTACGCCAGTAACTTTTTTTCTGTTGTTCTTCCTGGCATACTCAAAGGCAAACCTTACAATTTTTTCCGTTCCTGTTACTGAAATGGGCTTAATGCTTATCCCGCTGTCTTTCCTTATTTCTGCACCTTTTTTTTCTTTTATAAACTGGATCAGGCTTTCGGTTTCTTTTCTCCCCATTTCAAATTCAATGCCCGCATACAGATCTTCTGTATTTTCCCTTACTACAATTAAGTCAATATCTTTGTGTTTGCTCCTCACACCCTCATAACTCTTGCAAGGCCTGAGGCAAGCATAAAGGTTAAACATTTTTCTCATGGCCACATTTACACTCCTAAAACCAGTTCCAACAGGAGTAGTTATAGGGCCTTTAATTCCCACCTTATTGTTCTTGAACGAATCAATAACCCTTTGGGGAAGTACTGTTCCTTCTTTTTCGTAAACTTCTGCTCCAGCATTTACGGTATCCCACTCAATTTCTGCCCCTGTAGCTTCAATCACTTTTACGGTTGCTTCTGTTATTTCAGGTCCTATGCCATCTCCCGGTATTAAAGTTATTTTATGTCTCATAGGTTGAACCCCTTATTCTTCTTTATATGTTCGGTAAGCCCGCCATCAGATAATATTTTTATCATAACTTCTGGTAATGGATTAAAATTTATTTTTAAATTTTTATCCCGGTTAAAAATTGTTCCGTTTTTTAAGTCTATTTCCAGCCTATCCCCGTCATCAATCTTATCAGTATCGCACTTCAATGCGGGAAGGCCCACATTAATGCAATTCCGGTAAAAAATCCTGGCAAAAGACTTTGCAAGGACTGCCCCCACTCCAGCCAGCTTTATAATTGTAGGAGCATGTTCCCTGCTGGAGCCAAGGCCGAAATTTTTCCCCCCAACCACAAAATCTCCAGGCTTAACCCTCCTGGCAAATTCAGGGTCGGCATCTTCTAATACATGCTTGGCCAACTCCGGCATGTTTGACCTTAGGTGAAAATAGCGGCCCGGTGCAATTAAATCCGTAGAGATATCATCACCAAATTTAAAGCTTCTTCCACTAAGTTTCCCAGTTTCCATCATTGCAGCACCTCCCTAGGGTCTGATATATAGCCTTTTACTGCACTCCAGGCAGCAGTAGCCGGTGATGAAAGATAAATAAAGGAGTTTGGATTGCCCATCCTACCTTTAAAGTTCCTGTTCTGGGTCGAAAGACAAACTTCCCCATCTCCTAGTATTCCTTCATGAACCCCCACACAAGGCCCGCATCCAGGTGCCAAAACCGAAGCTCCGCTTTCAACCAAATCGGAAATTATTCCTTTCCTTATAGCTTCCAGGTAAACTTTTTTTGAAGCAGGGACTACAATTAACCTAACACCTTTTGCAGTTTTTTTACCTTTTAGTATTTTTGCAGCCAACTCCAGATCCGATAACCTTCCGTTGGTACAAGTTCCAATAAAAACCTGATCAAGTTTAACCTTACCTATCTCTGAGACAGAAATTGTATTATCCACAGTATGAGGCTTGGATACCATTGGTTCTAGCTTACTGCAATCTATATCAATTGATTTTTCATAAACTGCTCCACTGTCCGCATTTATCTTCTTATAACAATCCTCCCTGCCCTGGGCAACCAGGTAATCCCTGGTAATGCTGTCAGAAGGAAAGATCCCTGTTTTTGCCCCAGCCTCTACTGCCATATTTGAAATAGTGAACCTATCATCCATGGTCAGGCTATCCACTAGCAGCCCATCAAATTCCAAAGCCTTATAAGTAGCCCCGTCTGAAGTTATTTTTCCAATTAAATAGATTATTATATCTTTTGCAAACACGCCTTTAGGCAGCCTTCCTTCCAAATTTACCTTTATGGTTTCAGGCACCAGAAGCCAGGTTTTAGCCATCGCAAATCCAACTGCAATATCAGTGGAACCCATTCCTGTAGCAAAAGCACCCAAAGCTCCCGAGGTGCAGGTATGTGAATCTGCCCCAATAACTATTTCACCTGGACAAGAATAATCCTCTACCAGTATCTGGTGGCAAACACCCTCACCTATATCACTAAGTTTAGCTCCGGCTTTCCCGGAAAAATCCCTTAAAACCATATGTGAATTAGATAATTCCTTTCTCGGGCTTGGGGCTGCATGGTCAATAAACAGGATAGATTTATCCGGATTTTTAACTTTTTTAAACCCCATTTTTTTTACCTGTTCTACTGCCAGCGGCCCGGTGCCATCCTGGGCCATTACCACATCAACATCCACAACCACAATATCTCCTGCCTTTACCCCTTTTCCGGCATGTTCTGTTATTATCTTTTCTGAAATTGTTTTACCCAAAAAAACTCCTTTCTATTCATTGGACAGAGGCTCAAACTCTTCTTTTTCCTGCTTTTGCTCCTTGTATTCATTATATATATACATAAGCTCCTTATCGAAGAGGGTCCTTTTTAGGTCCACAGCCATAGACCTTGCCTTGGCTAATATCTCATTTGCTTCCTTGTCGGTCAGATCAATCCCGAATTCCTTAAACTTATGCAGTATGGTGTGCGAACCGGAATGCTTTCCCACAATAAGCTGCCTGGTAAGCCCTACCTCACTGGGATTAAACACCTCATAATTTTTAGGATTTTTTATAACCCCGTCAGCATGAATCCCAGATTCATGGGCAAACACATTAGTTCCCACTATGGCCTTCCATACAGGGATAGCTCGGGCCGATGCCCTGGCTACATATTCTGCCAGTTCCCTGAACCTCGCAGTCACTATTCCCAGTTCCACATTTTCCAAATATTTTAGGGCCATCACTATCTCTTCTAATGCCGCATTTCCTGTTCCTTCGCCCAGGCCACCAACAGAAACCACCATACTGGAAGCTCCCGCCCTTATTGCGGCCATAGCATTGGCAGTAGCCATTCCGAAATCATTATGGTTGTAAACCTCTATAGGGATATCTAGCGAATTTGTAATATTGTTAATGTTTAAGAAAGTCCTGAAAGGATCAAATCTTGAAATAGTGTCACAGATCCTGAAACGGTATGCACCCCTTTTTTTAGCAATGTTCATAACCTTTAACAAAAACTCCAGATCCGCCCTTGTTGCATCCTCAGCGCTAACTATAAAATTTAGATCACTTTTTTTTGCCTTCCTTAATACTTTTTTAAAATTATTGAGGACCCAAGTTTTGTTTTTATCATATTTCTTTTTTATGTGGATATCTGATGTAGATACATTAACAATTATGTTCTTAGCCCCTGTCTCCAGTGCATAATCTATATGCTTTAAGTCTAATTCACAATAAGCGAAAACTTTGCAATTTAAATTTGAGTCTACTACTGCTTTTATAATTTCCCTTTCTGTCTTACCTACTGCTGGCGTTCCTACCTCAATTTCCGGGACTCCGATTTCATCCAGCATTTTAGCTATTCTAAGTTTTTCATGTTTCGAAAAAACCACCCCTGCGGTTTGCTCCCCATTCCTTAAAGTGGTATCTATAAGATTAATTTTCCTTTTGTTTCTGGTTAAAACCATTTCTTATTTGCCTCCTTTCTGGCCCGCTTTTTCAGTAAAAGATTTATATTCATCAACTATTTCACTGTCAAGCAGCGACCTTTTCAGGGAAATAGCTTTTCCCCTCAATTTCTCTACTAGCTCTTCTGCTTCCTTTTCTTTTATCTTGAAACCCAAGGATTTAAGTTTTGCCTTCAATGATTTCGGGCCTGAATATTTTCCTATTATAACTTTTCTTTCCAATCCCACGTCATCGGCATTAAAAAGCTCATAGGTTTCAGGGTCTTCCAATACAGTACTAGCCTTGTTTTCTCCCTCATATACAAAAATATTGCCACCCACTATGGGCTTCCAGGTGGGTAAAATCCTTCCTGAAGCATGGGCCACATATTCTGAAAGGGCCCTTAGATATTTAGTATCCAAGCCTATGTCAACACTCTCTATGTATTTCAAAGCCATTATCAATTCTTCAAATGAGGCATTACCCGCCCTTTCACCTAAACCATTTACGGTTGTATTGACATATGTTGCACCAGCTTTAATGCCGGCTATGGCATTGGCAATTGCCATACCGAAATCATTATGGGTATGCATTTCTATTTCAATTCCAATAATATCAATAATATTTTTTACCTTCATGAAAGTATCAAAAGGATCAAGTATGCCCAATGTATCACAATATCTCAGCCTGTCAGCTCCTGCATCCCTTGCCGTCCTGGCAAATCTTAGCAAGAATTCCATATCGGACCGGGAAGAGTCCTCAGCATTAACTGACACATACAGGTTATGCTTTTTTGCATAATCTACTGAATTTTTTACACTTTCCAGTACCCACTCCCTGCTTTTCTTTAGCTTATGCTCAATGTGGATATCAGAAGATGAAATAGATATTGCTACCGCATCCACCCCACAATCCAGTGAAGCATCTACATCTGATTTAACTGCCCTGTTCCACCCTAGCACACTGCAATTTAAGCCAAGGGAGGCTATTTTTTTTATTGCTTCTTTTTCATTTCCGCCCATTGCTGGTATGCCAGCTTCGATCTGCTGCACACCTATTTTATCCAACATCTTTGCAATATGAATCTTCTCATCATTTGCAAAAACAACTCCAGCTGTCTGCTCACCATCCCTCAGTGTTGTATCATCTATCTTTATCTTGGTAGGATCAATTTTATTGCCAGCTTTTTGTGAAAACTCAGTCAATAAATCTATTCCCCTCATCTTTACCGCCTCTTTCTTAATAAAATATTTTTTAAAATCTGAAAATTATTCAAATAATTTTGATTTTTAGCCTTAAAATGACAAAATTTTTATATTTTAAGGTAATTATAGCATTATTTATTATTTATGCTAATTATTTTAAATACTTATAAAAAATATTGGGAAATGCCTATTTTTTAAAAATTAACCTTTTATGACTCCGAGAGGCTTAAGCCTTAAGATTTTTCTAGAAATGCCAGCCTCATGAGCTACATTTACCACATCTTTTACATCTTTGTAGGCCAGGGGAGCTTCCTCTGCTAAACCAGACATACTATCAGCCATTACCACTATACCCTTCTTAAGCAATTCTTCCTTTAAATCCTGGCCTCTAATGCTTTTTTTCGCCTTGGTCCTGCTAAGTAGTCTGCCTGCGCCATGGCATGTGGAGCCAAAACATTCACCCATGGCTTTCCTTGTTCCGGTTAAAATATAAGAGTACCTTCCCAAATCCCCAGGTATTATTACAGGCTGGCCTATGTTTTTGTAATCCTTGGGAATATCCGGATGGCCCGGGGCAAAAGCCCTGGTAGCTCCCTTCCTGTGGACACAAATTTCTTTTTGCTGCCCACCAACCTCGTGCTTTTCCATTTTTGCTATATTATGAGAAACATCATACAGCAAACTCAAGCCCAATTTTCTAGCCGGCTTTTTAAAATATTTTTCTAAAGACTCCCTGACCCAATGTGCCAAGCACTGCCTGTTTGCCAGCGCAAAATTTACCGCGCAGACCATGGCAGCATAATACCTTCTGCCCTCATCAGAAGCAACAGGAGCACATGCCAGCTGCCTGTCCGCCAATTTTATATCATACTTTCTGGCTGCCTGCTGCATTAACTTCAGAAAGTCACTGCAGATCTGGTGTCCAAACCCCCTGGAGCCAGAATGAATCATAATTGCAATCTGGCCTTTTTCCAGACCAAATATCCCTGCAATTTCCTGATCATAAACTTGTTCAACAACCTGAATTTCTACAAAATGGTTGCCAGAACCCAAGGTGCCCACCTGGTCACTCCCCCTCCGGAGAGCTTCCCTGGATAAGTAATCCGGGTTAGCGCCATCCATGCGCCCTTCTTCTTCAATAAAAGGGAGGTCTTCCTCCCACCCGTAACCATTAGAGACAGCCCATTCTGCCCCAGTGGCTGCCAGCCTTTTTAATTTATTGCTGGAAAGCTTAATTTTACTAGTGCTTCCTACTCCTTTGGGAATGCTGAAGGCAAGCGTAGCCATAATATCCTGGATATTTTGTTTTACATCTTCCAATAAAAGATTGGTCCTGAGAACCCTGACTCCGCAGGAAATATCAAATCCTACTCCGCCCGGGGATATAACGCCGGAATCTTTATCCATAGCTGCTACTCCGCCTATGGGAAATCCGTAGCCGTAATGTATGTCCGGCATGGCAAAAGAAGCGTCAATTATTCCAGGAAGGGTAGCCACATTTATAACCTGGTCTATAGTCTTTTCCTTTACGGCATTATCTAAAAGTTCCTTGTCAGCAAAAATAATGCCCGGAACATTCATGCCTAAATCTTTTTTTCTTCTTACTTCCCACTTATAGTTATTAATTTTTTTTATGTCATATTTTGCCAATTAAACCACTCCTTATATATCAAATATAATGGTTGCTTTCCATAATCCGTTCTTTCTTACCTGCAGCATATGATAAGTTACTGCTTTAATTATAACTTTTATCTTATGCTTTTTTAAATTAACTTCCTCACCGCAAATTTCAGCCTTTACTAGCCCTTTATTTTTATCTACTTTAAAGACATTAAATTCAGAATAAAGTATCTTTTCAGTTTCAAATTTAAATAGCAGCTTTTGCAGAAAAGAGAGCAACAGATCCTCTATCCCTAAAAGATTTTTTTCCTTTACTTGAATTTTATCCTTCTTTTTACAGCCTATTCTTTTCAGACTGCCCATGACTGAAAACATCCCCAAGGCAGAATTTTCAAATAATTCCTCTAGGGTCCTGCCATAAGATTCTATGCCTATATCTGATAAATGTTCTATTTGCTTGTATTTTAATTTTTCCATATTAATTTTAGAAATATTTTTAAAACCACATTTATAATTGTAAGGGTTTGACAGTAAAAAGAGAACAACTATTAAAATTGGAAAATTCTCTTCAAAAGCCCTTGAATTATATATATATTGTTGTAAAATAATGACAATTCATTTCCCCTTCGAGCGGTTTTGAAAGAAACCGCTCATTTTTTTTCTTCATTTTTAATTGTTCTTTTCGAAAATTCTAGTTATGATATAAGAGGAGGATAAGTTTTATATGGACCAGAAATTAATTAAGAATATAAGAAGCAAAATAAAAGAAATAAATAATATGCAGAATCTTAGCAGCAAGCATCCGCGGTTTAAAAGTTGGCATGCAAGCACCTTAGCTTTGCTTAAAAGCCTACCTCCAGAAAAAACAAAAGTGCTAAACGAATTTAAGAAACTAACTTTTGAAGACACTAAATACCATAGAGATAAAAACGTATTTGAGCCTGCTTTTGACCAAAAATTTGTTGATGACCTAAATCAGGCTAAAAAGATTCTAACCAGGCTAACCCCAAAGAAAAGCACTAAGAAAAAAGAGGACTCCAAATAGACCTTTGCTAGCCTATTTTTCTTTCTTTAAGCTAGTTCCCATCTGTCTTCATCCGGAAATATATTCAAATATTTTTTGCTTTTCCTTGGCTCTGCCATCATAGATTTAACAGTTTTTCTCCATTCCGCATAATGGGAAGTCTGTTTGTGCTTTAACGGATCATCTTCAGTTCTGTAAATTTCAGCAAGTATAAACCTAGAAGGATCATCTTTCTGCTGGATGATATCAAACCTAACAATTCCAGGTTCTTTTATGCTGTTTTCTGCGTTCTTTAAAGATGCTTTTTTAAAATCTTCAATAGATTCTTTTTTGACATGAACC
>CAYREF010000033.1:0-22005 GCA_964423265.1 uncultured Actinomycetota bacterium | reverse complement strand
CTGTTTTTATACTTAGGATTATCCCTCTGTTCTATTTGGGCGAAGAAAGCATCCATGTCAATATGTATTATTTTTCTTTCCTTTACCATAATGGCATCGTCTCTTTTAGCAGCTGGTTTTTTACCAGGTCGCTTTTTTTCTGGCTCCTTACCTTTTTTAAGGTTTCAAGGCCTATGGCCTTGTTTACTATTAATGATATATTACCGTCCTTATAATGCAATTTTCCTTTAACCAGGATTGGAGATCCCTGGATAATAATATTTTTATTATCCCCGTATGGCCCGGGAAAAAATACTGTCTCATACATTCCATAGCGGTCTTCTAAAGTGCAGAATGCCATAAGGCTTCCGTCCCTGGTTTTCTTCTTGCTTTTATTTATTACTGTACCTATACAAATCACAGGCTTTGGGCGTGTGTAGGGATGGCCGTCCTTTCCCTTTGAGAGCAGCAGGAAATCCTTGCTTGGAGTAATGCTTAGGTTCCTCAATTCCTGGCGGTAGCATGAAAGTGGATTTGACCTAACGCAAAACCCCAATATTTCTTTTTCTGCTTTTAGTTTTTCTTCAAAAGAAAAGTCCCCCAGTTTTGCATTTGCCCTGGTATCCTTTCTGTTTTGAAAACTGAAGAAGTCCATTAGAAGGCATCTTCTGGCCCTACCGGTAAAATCAAATGCCCCGGCTTTTATAAGGTTTTCTACTGCTGTTTTGGTTACCCTGTATTTTTTATAAATCCTGTTATAAAAACCGGCAAAGTCCCTGAACCTGCCATTCCTATCTCTTTCATTTTTTATGTATCTGGCAAAGGTATTACCTAACCCCCTTACACATATCATCGGAACCCTTATAGACTGGCCACCGTCTTCCACCCCGAAGGAAAAACAGTTGCTGTTTATGTGGGGACCTTTGATGTTTATACCCATCCTCCTTGCTTCTTCTATGTACTGTTCAGGCATATAATAGCCTGAATTATTGCTAAGCATGACTGCAAAAAATTCTGCAGGGAAGTAGGCCTTAAGGTAACATGTTTTATAGCTTAAATCCGCATATGCTGCAGCATGGGCTTTAACAAACCCATAACTTGCAAACTTGGATATTAAATTAAAGATGTCTTCCGCTATTTTTTTATGGTACCCTTTTTTTATCCCGCCTGCTACAAATCTCTTTTTCTGCATTGTCATTTTATGTTTTGACCTTTTAGTTATGGCTTTTCTGAGATTATCTGCTTCACCGAATGAATATCCTGCAATTTTTCTGGCAATCTGGAGAACCTGTTCCTGGTAAAGTATTATGCCAAAGGTATCCTCCAGCAAAGGTTTTAGGTCTTTGTGAATATAAGAGATTTTTTCCCTCCCAAATTTTCTTTCGATAAAATTTCCTACCATTCCTGACTGTTGGGGGCCAGGCCTGTAGAGTGATACCAGAAGAATTATGTCTTTTATGTTGGCAGGCTTTATCTTCCTCATAAGGGCCCTGATGCCTGTGCTTTCCAGCTGGAATACTCCCAGCGTTTTCCCTTTTTTTATTATATCAAATATCCTGGGGTCTCTGTGGTCTAACCCTTGCAGATCCAGGCTTATACCCCTTTTTTTTAGCCTGTTTTTTACTTCATCTATTAAGGTAAGGCTGAGTGAATTTATGAGGTCAATTTTTAATATCCCCAGATCTTCTATGCTTTTCATGTCATACTGGCTCATGGCTTCTTTTGTTTCAGACAGCATGAGGGGCATGCTGCTGTCAAGGCTGCTATTGGATACTATTACTGCTGTGGGATGCATGGAAACATGCCTTGGATAGCCTTCCAGTTTTGATGATGTGGAAAACAGCTGCATATACCGGCTTTTGCTGTCAGCTTTTCTGTCCCCTGAAGTTATCAGTTGGTCTATTTCCTGCTTGCTGTAATTTAGCATTCTTGCAGCCTCTCTTAGAGAGGACCTTGGCTTTATGGTAGAGAAAAGGCATACTCTTCCGGTATTTTTTTTGCCGTATTTTGAGCGGAGATAGGAAAGTATTTTATCCCTCTTTTTGTTGGCTATGTCTATGTCAATATCCGGAGGCTCTTGCCTTTCTTCATTAAGAAACCTTTCAAAATAAAGGTTATTTTCTACCGGATCTACATTTGATATTCCCAGCACATACGAAACCAGACTTCCTGCAGCTGAACCCTTGCCGCATATTGGTATATGGTTTTTTCGGGCAAAGCTTGCTATGTCTGCAACTACCAGGAAATATCCAGAGTATCCCGTTTTCTCAATTATACTCAGTTCGTTCTCTAGCCTTTTTAAAATTCTAGAATGTGGATTATTGTATCTTTTACTGATTTTTCTGTAACATAGCTTTCTCAGGTAGCCTGGCTGGCTGCTGCCTTCAGGCACTTTAAAATCAGGCACCCCTATATTGTCCAGCCTTAGCTTGAGGTCGCATTTGGCTGTAATTTCCCGGCTGTTTTCTAAGGCATCTGGTAAATCCTCAAACATGCTTTCCATCTCTTTTTCTGATTTAAAGTAATTCTGGCTGCCTTGCAGCGGCTTTAGAGTGGGATCTTTTTTGGTTCCCATTAATTTTAATTTAACCAGGTGCCTGTATATATTATAATCTTCCTTGCTGAGATAGTGTACATTATTGGTGGCAACTACGGGGGTGGAGGTTTTGCGGGAAAGGTTTATCAGGGGCTCGGAAATAGAACCGCCAGCGTTCTCACCAAGAGGATACCTCTGTATTTCTATATAGAAGTCCTGGCCGAATATCTCCTTATATTCTTTTATAGCATGCCGGGCTTTCCTTGCCTTGTTTTCCCTCAAAAATTCTGATACTTGGCCGCTTCTCTCAGGGCTTAATGCTATAAGGGAGCGGCAGGAGCTTTTTAGTAAGGGCAGGCTTACCGAAGGTATTGCCGTTTTTTTTTCAAGGTGGGAGTTGCTTACAATTTTACACAGGCTGCTGTAACCTTCTATATTTTTGGCAAGTAAAACAAGGTGAAAAAGCTTTCCTTTATCCCTTATGCAGATCTCAGAACCTATTATAGGCTTTATGTTTTTCTGGACAGCTTTTTTATAGAATTCTACTGCTCCATGCATTACATATTTGTCTGTAAGGGCAACAGAATTCATGCTGTATTGAGCAGCCGATTCTATTAAATTATCTATTTTTATAGAAGATTCAAGCAAGCTGTATTCACTATGTACATGCAAATGGGAAAACAATTGTCTGCTCCTTATTTTATGATTCTTTGTACTGCCATTACTTTCCCTTGAATTTTTATGTCCCCCGTTACTTTTATAGGGGGAAAGGAAGGATTGGATGACCTTAGCACAACCTCATCTTTTGCCTTATATATCCTTTTTACAGTAGCTTCATCCTCTATTAGGGCTATAACCATCTCCCCGTTTTCGGCTGTATTTTGGGATCTTACCAGTATTATGTCCCCGTCCATTATGTGGTCGCCAATCATACTGTTGCCCTTAACCTTTAGGGCAAAATCAATTCTTCTGTTTCCAACTATGTCCTTTGGCACATTCAAGTAAGTTTCTATATTTTCATCTGCCAGTATGGGATAACCTGCTGCTATTCTTCCTATAAGGGGAACTTTAAGGCTGCTTTCTTCTTTCCTGAACTCAGGGAGGCTTAAGGCTTTGCCTGTAAGCCTTATGGACCTTGCACTAGAATTCCTGCTCAGGTAACCTTTTTTTTCCAGGCTATTTAAGTGGTCTGTTGCTGCTTTGGGTGAAGAGAAGCCCATTTTCCCGGCAATTTCTCTTACCGTAGGTGGGTACCCATGGGAAGAGATGAATTGATATATTTTCCCTAACACTAATTTTTGCCTTTTGGTAAGTTTTTTCATTGCATAACTCCTGATTCAGGTACTGTAATTATAGACTATAACTATACATATGTATAGTATTTTAAAAAATATTCCCTTGACTTATTGCCTTTAATGTATATAATTTTGGGTTTTGTAGAGTTATAAAGTAGATTTTAACCGGTTTTGTTAAATAATTAGAGGTGATGTGAAGAAAAATTATGAAGAATTATAATATAGCTATAAACATATTGTTTTGGTCATTAATAGCTTTTGTATCCTTTATTGCTGTAATGTCCATAGTTTCTCCAAGGCAAATAGAGGATGCGCTACCATTTAAACGGGAGAAGGAAGTAATAGTAAAAAAAGAAGTTGAAAAGCGGCCCATGGTTGTGAGTTTTGAAAAGAATGTTAACTGGTATTATTTTGTTGCTACCGGCTATAGTGCTAACGACCCTGTCCAGGGAACCAACAGTACTACAGCTACCGGTACGGAAGTCCGGGAAGGCATAGTGGCAGTAGACCCTGACACTATTCCGCTGGGAACAAAGATTGAAATTAAGGATCTGGGAACATTTGTGGCTGAAGATACGGGCGGCAAAATAAAAGGGAATAGGATTGATATCTTTTTTGATTCCAAGAAGGAAGCAAAAAAATTCGGCAGAAAAGGAGTATGGATAAATATTAAAGACGGTTCATTTGAAATTGCCGAAAACCTGGAACAGCCATAATTAATTATGGCTGCTAATAATATCATTTAGCAGGTTATAGGTTTCCCTTGCTTCTTTTTTATTTATTTTTGATATAGCAAAGGTTTCTTTTTTAGTAGAGATATTAAGGGTTGAATAAATCAGCCCTTCCTTGAGTTCAGCTGTTTTAATAAATGGATGGGTGGCAATAAATTTCTGATCTGAGGAAATGTTTGACTTAAAGTAAAAAAATAATTTTTTATCTGTAAGTACCAGTTGGCCCTCTAATGTTCTGTCTAGGATGCCTTTTACGGTTTTTATCGCCTCTTCATCTGGTCCCATGAAAACATAATACAACTCTTTCTTGATTGAACTCATTATACTCTCCATTAATTTATTGCTATAGAACAGGGACTATTATATAAAATTATATTTGATAAAAAAAGAAATTATTTTAAAATAGAAAAACTATCTAAAACAGTAAGGAAGTTATGAGATTTAGGAATTATTTAAAGTACTTGATTATATTGGTGGTAATTGGTGTTATTGTAGCAGCCGTTGTGCTGACTATGTTAAACAAAGAGGATGCTAAAGACAAACAAGAAGAGAAGGTTATAGAAAAAGCGCCTGCAGAAAAGCAGCCAGAGGAAGAAGCCGAAGAGGAACAAGCCGAAAAAGATAATCAGGAATTAATCCCAGATTTATATACAAGCAAGTCCAGCAGCTTTAAAAATTATTCTTTTATCTGTCCTGACGGATGGATGGTTTATGAAGAGGAGGATGGTAAGAGAGTAAAAATTGAAAAAGCTGGAGGTAAAGAATGCATAGTGGTATATGTAGAAGATTTAGAGTCAAAAGAGATGGTTGAGGATCAGTATCTGGCTATAGCAGAAGACATGGATTTAGAGGTGGTTGAAGATAGCATATATATTTTAGGAGAAAAGGTAGGGCTGAAAGGTTATAAATATAATAGTTTGCTCGACCAGGAGGAAAAAGAGGTAGATCTTTTAAGCTATGTAGAAGAAGGCAATAATATATATGTAATTAAATACATGGGGCAGGGAGTAAGCCTAGAAGATGCTAATAAGAATTATGCCAGCTTTGTATCCACATTTACTTTAGGGGAAAGCCAGGAGCTAACAGCTAAAGTTAAGGAAAATGATTCTATAAATATCTTGATACTGGGAGATGACAGCTCACATGACCGCGCCGGGGGGAGGGTTAGCGGAAGAACGGACATTATAATCCTTGTCCATATCAACCTTGAAACCTATCAGGGAACCATAGTTACCATACCCAGGGACACCTGGGTAAATATACCCGGGCACGGAGAATCTAAAATTAATGCTGCTCATGCTATTGGCGGAACTGAGCTTGCAGTAGAAACTGTGGAGCAGTTTTCTGGCTTGGATATAGATAATTATATAATTACTGATTTTGACGGTTTTGTGCCCTTAATTGATTTCCTGGGGGGTGTTACTATTGAAGTTACAGAGGACTTGGCTGACGGTTTTTCCGGGTGTTACCTGGATAAGGGGGTACATCACCTGGATGGCAAGCAAGCCCTTGCTTTATGCCGCAACAGGCACAGGCCTGATGGTGCTTATGCAAGAGAAAAGGAGGCAGCTAAAGTAATGGTAGCTTTGTATGAGCAGAAAATTAATTTTGAAACTATAATAAAGCTTCCCGCATTTGTAAATTACCTGCTGAATTACACCTGGACAGATTTAGGGTTCAGGGATATGTTAAAATTACTGCCGGCTCTGAGCAGGATAGAGGGTAGAAATATAGAGATTACAACTATTCCTTCCTGGCCCCAGATGGTAGGGAAAGCAAGTGCCGTGGTATATGATGAGGAAGCTACTAGGCAGCTGTTTGAAGAAATTAAAAACCAGTAGCATAGTTGACTTTTAAACTGTTAATAGTTAATATTTTAGCTGAAAAATCAGTAAAATAATTACGGGCGGAAGTGGCTCAGTGGTAGAGCATCACCTTGCCATGGTGAGGGTCGCGGGTTCGAATCCCGTCTTCCGCTCCATTTTTATTTATAGAGGCTTAATAAAAGGCATAAAAAAAGGTAAAATACAGAAGATTGTAAAAGGAAATAAAGGTTTTTATGATTGAAGTTCATATAAAAGGAATAGGCAAAATCAAGCTGGATAAGGAAAAAAGTATTCTCAGTGCAGTAAAAAGGGTAGATAAAAAATTTGCAAAAAAATTGGTGGCAGCAAAGGTTAACGGAAGGAAAGTAGACCTGGGTTATATATTGAAAGAAGATGATTCGGTTGAGCTAATAAAAACAGAAGGGAAAGAAGGACTGGATATACTGAACCACAGTGTTGCCCATATTATGGCTTATGCTATACAAAACCTGTATCCAGGGGTTAAATTTGCAATTGGACCTGCTATAGAGAATGGATTTTATTATGATTTTGATACAGATGAGGCTATTAGCTCTGAAGACTTTCCAAAAATAGAAAGAGAGATGAAAAAGATAATAAAGAAGAATTACAGTTTTGAAAGAAGCATGGTATCAAAAGAAGAAGCAAGGTCCATTTTTAGTGGCAATCCTTATAAACTGGAATTAATAGATGAAATACCAGATAAGGTTTTAAGCATTTACAAGACCGGGGATTTTCTAGATTTGTGCAGTGGCCCTCACATACCTTCCCTTGCAAAAATTGGTGCTTTTAAGCTGTTGAGCACCGCAGGTGCTTACTGGAGGGGTAATGAAAAAAACAAGATGCTTACCAGGATTTATGGCACTTCTTTTTTTAGAAAAGAAGATTTGGACAATTACCTGGAGCGGATTGAAAAAGCTAAGGTAAGCGACCACCGGAAAATTGGAAAAGACCTGGACCTTTTTAGCTTCCATGATGAAGCTCCGGGTTTCCCCTTCTTTCATTCAAAGGGCATGGTTTTGAGAAATAATATTCTAAAGTACTGGAGGCAGGAACACCTCAAAGAAGGATACCAGGAGATAAAAACTCCTATAATACTTTCAAATGAGTTGTGGAAAACATCGGGCCACTGGGACAACTACAAGGATAATATGTATTTTGTGGATATAGATGAAAAGGATTTTGCCATAAAGCCCATGAACTGTCCGGGAGCTATACTTATATATAAGTCTGACCAGCATTCTTATAGGGAATTGCCCATAAGGTACGCTGAACTGGGGCTGGTTCACAGGCATGAAAAGTCAGGGGTTTTACATGGTCTGTTCAGGGTGAGGAACTTCACCCAGGACGATGCGCATATTTTTTGTACCGAAGAGCAGATGGAGGGAGAAATTGCCAGTATCATTGGGCTTATAGACAGGATGTATAAAACATTTGGTTTTGATTACCATCTTGAGCTTTCCACCAGGCCTCCTAAAAGAATTGGCAGTGATCAGATATGGGATAGGGCTGAAGGTGTGCTAAAAAAAGTGATGGAAGATAATGGTTTTGAATATGCCATAAATGAAGGAGACGGGGCATTTTACGGGCCCAAGATAGACTTCCATATAGAAGACTGCCTGGGCAGGACCTGGCAGTGCGCAACCATACAGCTTGATTTTGCTATGCCTGAAAAGTTTGGCATAGAATATGTGGGTGAGGATAATGCAAGGCATAACCCGGTAATGATACACCGGGTGGTATTGGGAAGTATTGAAAGGTTTATAGGGATATTAGTTGAGCATTACAGTGGAAATTTTCCTGCTTGGCTTGCTCCTGTACAGGCTATAGTGCTGCCGATATCTGAAAAATTTGCAAGCTATTCGGAAAGCATATACAAAACATTAAAAGGAGAAGGTTTTAGTGTAGAAATTGATAACCGGGTTGAATCTTTAAGCAAAAAAATACGTCTATCAGAACTAAGGAAGATCCCGTATATGATTGTTATTGGGAAAAATGAGCAAAATACAGGTACTATAACTATAAGGAAAAAGACGGGGGAAGATATAAAAGAGATTAAATTAGAAAGTTTTATAAGAGAAGTAAAGAAAGAAATTGAAGAAAGAAAAGCAGCAATTTAATTTGGTCTTTATTTTTACTAAATTAGTTCTTATAATTAACTGTAACCATTTATAAATTAAAGCTATATTTAAATAAAGGAGTAACAGATGACAATTAAAGAAAGGGTAAAGCTATACACTACCAAGGCGGCAATAAAGAGTGCTCTGAAGGTATTGCCGAAGATTTCAGATGAGAGATGGCTTTCACTTATTAAAGGAAGAGTATATAAACTGGACAAAAAAGAAGAAAGGGATTTCCTGGAAAACCTTCTGGTTAATTTAAAGAAAGCTATCGTAAACATGTCACCAAGCGTAAGGGATAAAGTAGTAATGAACCTTATCAATAATGCCATGATTCAGGGCCAGCCTAAAAGAAAGGCATTTGCTGAAAAGCATGGCATGAATCCGCCAAATCACCTGGTTATCAGCCCTACTATGAAGTGTAACCTTAAATGTTATGGTTGTTATGCATGGCAGTATACTAAAAAAGATGATTTACCTTATGATGTCTGCAACAGAATTATAGAAGAGGCTAATGATATAGGCCTTTATTTCTTTGTTATTACTGGTGGAGAGCCATTCTGCTGGGAGCATCTGTATGATTTTCTGGAAAGGCATAATGATTCATTTTTCCAGATTTACACCAACGGCCAGCTTATTGACAGGGAAGTTGCTGCCAAACTGGCCGAGCTCGGAAATGCAGTGCCATGTATTAGCGTGGAAGGTTTCCAGAAAGAAACTGATGAGAGAAGAGGCAAGGGAGCCTGGGATAATATAATGAAGGCAATGGATAATCTTAGGGAAGCAGGAGTACTTTTTGGCTTTTCAGTAACTGCCACCCGTCCTAATAATGACCTGGTTGTAAGTAATGAATTTGTAGACCTGTTTGTAGAAAAAGGCGCATTTATAGGGTGGTATTTCAATTATATTCCCATTGGCAAGGAACCTGATACAAGCCTGATGCCTACTCCTGAACAAAGGGATTACAGGAGGAAAAGAATACTGGAAATAAGGAAAACCAAGGATATAATAGTTGCTGATTTTTGGAATGACGGCCCACTGGTAAACGGATGCATGGCAGGAGGCAAGAACTATTTGCATATTAATGTAAACGGTGATGTTGAACCTTGCGTATTTGTACACTTTGCAGCAGACAATATAAAGGAAAAGAGCCTGGAAGAAGTGCTGACTTCTGATTTCTTCATGGCATTCAGGAAAAGGCAGCCTTATACTGAGAATCATTTGAGACCCTGCAGTATAATTGATACTCCGCAGGTTCTAAGAGACGTGGTTGTTGAAGGCGGGGCATATGCTACTCATGATGGTGCTGAAACCATAATTACTGACCTTGCAAAAGAGATGGACCAGTATTCTGAGGATTACAAAAAGATTGCGGATAAGGCATGGGAAGAAGAATATACGCCTGATGAAGAGGAAGAAGAAGCAGTATAGACAAAATAGAAAAAAGTTTGTATAATTTTGAAAAGTTTAATAAGTTCATAAAAGTAGAAATCATCTATTTCTCACCAAATGGCGGCCAAAGGTTTGCTAATTTGGTTATATAGTTTAATAAATAGGTAGGTGGTTATGCTTGCCTATTTTTTTTGTATTAATAATTTAGTGGGGGTGAAATTAGATCGTAGAAGATATAAGACATAATGAACAAATAAGGGTACCAAAGGTAAGATTGATTGATGAAGAAGGAAACCAAGTTGGTATCATATCCAACAGGGAAGCTTTGGAGAAAGCTTATGAGAAGGGCTTGGATTTAGTTGAAGTATCTCCCAAGTCCAATCCGCCTGTGTGCAAGATTATGGACTATGGAAAGTATAAGTATAAGAAGGAAATTGCTGAGAAAGAAAGGAAGAAGAATCAGACTCAGATTGTTGTAAAAGAAATTAAGTTGAGACCAAAAATAGATACAAATGACTTAAAAACAAAAGAAAACCATATTAAAAGGTTTCTTAAAAACAGCAACAAGGTAAAGATAACTATTATGTTTAGGGGAAGGGAAATTGTTCATAAAGATATTGCCCGGGAACTCATGGATAAGATTTTAGAAGACTTGGAAGATAAGTGCGTGGTAGAGCAGCCACCAAAAATGGAAGGCTACAACATGACTATGTTGCTTGGGCCTCCTTCATAGATTTATTGATAAAAATGGAAGGATGTGTTGGTTTATGCCAAAGATGAAAACCCATAAGGGAGCAGCTAAAAGATTTAAGGTTACTGGAAGCGGAAAAATAATGAGGGAAAAAGCTTTCAAAAGCCATAAGCTTTCAGGTAAGAGTTCTGAAAGAAAAAAAAGGCTGGGAGAAAAACAAAGGGTAAAAAAGGCTGACAGGAAGAATGTTAAGCGTATGCTCGGAAAATAGAAAGGTGTGATTAAAGTGGTTAGAGTTAAAAGAGGCAGCCAAAAAAATAAAAAGCATAAAAAGGTGCTAAAAGAGGCTAAGGGTTATTACAGTTCAGGTAGGAAGCATTACAGGGCTGCAAAGGAACAAATATATCAGGCGCTTAGCAGTGCCTATAGGGATAGGAAAAATAAAAAGAGGAATTTCAGGAGATTGTGGATTACCAGGATAAATGCAGCTGCCAGGTCTAATGGTATTTCTTACAATAGCTTTATAAACGGCCTGAGAAAGGCAAATGTAGAAATAAACAGGAAGATGCTTTCTGAGTTGGCGGTAGATGACCCTGTTGCTTTTAAGGAATTGACAGACCTTGCCAAAGAGAAAGTTTCTGCTTAGATTATTACAATGGTAGAGATTGATAAAATGGGTGAAGAGATAAATACGGTAGTAAAAAAATTAGAGGAAGCGTATAAAAATTTTAGCAAAGACCTAAAAGGGGCCGGCAGCTTAAAAGACCTGGAAAAATTAAAGGTAAAATACCTGGGCAAAAAAAGCCTTCTTTCTACCACCCTGAAAAATATAGGCAAATTGCCAGATGACCTTAAGCCGGTAGTGGGCAAGAACACTAATGCCTACAGGAATAAAATGCAGAACAGCTTGGATAAAAAGGAAAAAGAGTTAGAAAGCATAGAGTTTGACAAGAAATTAAGGAGAGAAGAGGTAGACCTCTCCCTTCCGGGCAAAAAGCCCAGGCTGGGCAGGAAAAATATAATTTCTCAGGTTATAGAAGAAATTGAAGAAATTTTTGTAGGTATGGGCTTCAAGATTGCCGACGGACCCGAAGTGGAGCTGGATTATTATAACTTTGAGGCCCTTAATACGCCTGAAGACCATCCAGCCAGGTCATTGCATGACACTTTCTTTATTTCTGAAGATGTGCTGCTTAGGACCCATACTTCCCCAGTACAAGTAAGATACATGGAAAAAAACAAGCCCCCCGTTAACATTATTGTGCCAGGAAAAGTATACCGGAGGGATTATGATGTTTCCCACACTCCTATGTTTACCCAGATTGAAGGCCTGGTTGTAGATAAAGGGATAAATTTTAAACATTTAAAGTGGACCCTTGAAAGTGTAGCCCTTAAAATTTTTGGTAAAGACCGGAAGGTTAGGTTTAGGCCCCATTATTTTCCTTTTACTGAACCCAGCGCTGAGATGGACGTGTCCTGCAATATTTGTGGAGGAAAGGGATGCAGGGTTTGCTCCTGGTCGGGCTGGCTGGAAATACTTGGAGCTGGAATGGTAGACCCGAATGTCTTTTCTTTTGTTGGCTATGATCCAGAAGAGTATACCGGGTTTGCATTTGGGGTAGGAATTGAGCGGATTTGCATGCTAAAGTACGGCATTAATGACTTGAGATCATTTTTTGAAAATGACCTGCGGTTTATAAGCCAGTTTTAACTCACTGCTTGCTTTTGTATTAATCGCTAACATTATATGTAACTGGAAAGGGATGTTTTAAAAATTGAAAATAACATTGAACTGGTTAAAAGACTTTTTAAATGTACAACAGCTGGATAAGCAAGAAGTGGCAGATCTTTTGACTATGAGTGGTACGGAAGTAAAAAAAATAGAAGATGTTGGCGAAAATTTTAAAGATATTGTAATAGGCCAGGTTAAAGAGTTTTCTTCCCATCCTAATGCGGATAAATTATCTGTATGCAAAGTTAGCATAGGAGATGAGGTTTTAAATATAGTTTGCGGTGCTTCCAATTTTAAAAAAGAAGATAAGGTGGTTGTAGCTTTGCCGGGAGCTAAGGTGGGTAGCCTGAAGATTAAGAGAAGCAAAATCAGGGGTGAAGCTTCGGAAGGTATGATGTGTTCTGAGGCTGAACTGGGGCTATCTTCTGAGGCTGAAGGTATAATGATTCTAGATGATCATTGCGAGGTGGGGGAAAGTTTTGCAAAAAGTGTTGGCCTGGATGATGTAGTAATGGAGCTTGAGATTACTCCCAACAGGCCTGACTGCCTTTCAATTATTGGAATTGCCAGAGAAGTAAGTGCCTTAAAAGAAATTGAGCTGGAAATACCGGAATACAGATATGAAATGGCACAGGATAAAGATTTTGAGATTGAAGTTGAAGATTACAACCTTTGCTCCAGATATTCAGCTAAGATGTTTTCTAATCTCCCCAAAATAGAGTCGCCACAGTGGCTGAAGAACAGGCTGATATTTTGTGATGTAAGACCTTCAGACCTTATAGTGGATTTAACCAATTATGTGATGCTTGAAACCGGACAGCCTTTGCATGCCTTTGACAAGGATTTACTGCATTCAGACATGATAATAGTAAGGAAGGCCAAAAAAGGCGAAGCTATAAGGACTATTGATGATAATACCAGGAAGCTGGATGGGGACATGCTGGTAATTGCTGATGAAAAGAAGCCAGTAGCTATTGCAGGAATTATGGGAGGTAAGCAAACAGAAATAAATGAAAATACTAAAAATGTTTTACTGGAATCGGCAAACTTTGATGGCCCTTCCATTATGAGGACTTCTAAGAAATTGGGATTAAGGTCTGAAGCTTCCAACAGGTTTGAAAAGCAAATTGATCCACATCTTACCGTATTTGCTATTAAAAGGTTTGAACTTTTGCTAAGGGAGATAACTGGCCATAAGAGCAACGGGAAGGTTTATGATAACTTCAGGGATGAAGAAAGAACCAGGACGGTTTTGCTGAGGGGTTCAAAGATTAGCCAGGTTTTAGGCGAGGATATAGAAGCTAGCATTGCTTCAAGCATTTTAACTGGACTAAAAGTTGAAAATAAAGTCAAAGGCAATGACCTAGAGGTGACTGTTCCCTCGTTCAGGTATGAAGATTTAGAGAGGGAAATAGACCTAATAGAAGAAGTTGCCAGGATTTATGGGTTTAATAAGTTTGGGTCAGAGCCTCCTATATCTAGGCAGAAGGCTGGCGGATACAGCCCTTATCAGAAGATGGTTAAGCAAATAAGGGAAAGCCTGAGGGATACCGGATTTATGGAGGTTATAAACTATTCCTTTCTAAGCCTGAAAAATTTTGAGAAATTTAAGCTGGGCAAAGAAGAAGAATTCAATAAATTAGTAAAAGTTATTAACCCCATAAATGAAGATTTTCAGTACCTGAGGCCTATGTTGTTGCCAGCAATGTTTAAAACCCTTGCTGATAATGTAAAATACAAAAATACTGACTTGAGCATATTTGAAATTTCAAAAGTGTTTGAGAAAACTGATAGGAAATTACCTGGAGAAAAAAACAAGCTGGGAATACTTTTAACTGGGAAAAAGCATAAAAAATCCTGGGATAATGAAGAAGAATATTACAGCTTTTATGACCTAAAGGGAGTGCTTGAATATATTGTTGATAAGTTTTACCGGGGAAAGAATTTAAAAATAGTGGAAAAAGAATACAAGTTTTTCCATCCGAGAATTAGCGGTTTGGTAAATATATGCGGCATAAATTTGGGTATAATAGGGAAAGTACATCCCAATATCTGCAGGGATCTGGAGGTAGAACAGGATGTTTATTACCTGGAACTGGATTTAGATGATTTTATAGAAAACTTGACCGCTGCTAAGCATTTTAGGCCAATTCCTAAATATCCTTCAATGGACATGGATATAGCTATTGTCGTAGACCGGGAAATAAGTCATGGGGATATAGTAAAGGTAATAAAAAAGAGCGCAACAGATATCCTAAGAGAAGTAAGACTATTTGACATATACAAGGGAGCGCAAATAGAAGAAGGTAAAAAGAGCATGGCATATTCACTGACTTTCAGGAATGAAGACCGTACCCTTAAGGATAGGGAAGTGGAAATAGAGGTTAAAAGGATTTTGTCTAATTTGGGAAAAGAGTTTAATGCTAAGCTGAGAGAATAGATTTGAAAATAATATCCTGGAATGTAAATGGAATAAGAGCTATTTATGGCAAAGGCTTTATGGATTTTATGGATTTTCAGGATGCAGATATAGTTTGCCTGCAAGAAACCAAAGCTAACCCCCAAGTGATTCCCAGAAGATTAGCAAACATTCCCAATTACCATTCATATTTCTCTAAAAGTACCAGGCCCGGGTATAGCGGTGTGGCACTTTATTCAAAAAAAGAACCCAAACTTATTTGCATGGATACAGGAACAGAGCGTTTTGATAGGGAAGGAAGGCTCATAAGGGCAGATTTTAAGGATTTTATTTTGTTTAATGTATATTTTCCCAATGGGGGCAGGTCAAAACAAAGGCTGCATTACAAGCTTGATTTTTACATTTATTTTCTTGATTATATTAGCTATTTAAAAAGAAAAGGTTATAAAATTGTAATAGCAGGTGATTTTAATACAGCTCATAAGTCTATTGACCTGGCAAGACCTAGACAGAATATTAATAATACAGGGTTTTTGCCTGTTGAAAGGGAATGGATTGACAGGCTGGTATCTACTGGCTTTATAGATTCTTTCAGATATTTTAACAAAAAGGCAGGCCAGTATACCTGGTGGGATTACAAAACCAGGTCACGGGTAAGAAATGTGGGATGGAGACTGGATTATTTCTTTGCAAGCAGTAATTTAAGGGAAAACTTAATTTCCTCTGACATTCTTTCTTTCATTCTGGGATCAGACCATTGTCCCATAATGCTTGAAATTAAAATTTAACCCGTATCTTTATTTGGAGGAGTTTTTTGATTTTTAAATAGTTGTATTAATTGTCTCATTTTGGTAGAGTAAGGGGCAATTTATTTAGGATTGGGAGTGATTTTTAATAATGGAAGTAAAATGCTGCATTTGCAATAAAATTTTTGAAAAAAATGATGAAGAATCTAATGGCGGGGACGCTAGAATTGAAAATACTGTAGGCGGCGGGGATATATGCTGGATTTGCCCAGAATGTTCTAACAAAACTAATGATCTGTGATTAAGCATTTCTTTTATTTTTTAATGGTACTTTTTGTTATTTGCTTACCTGTTCTTATTAAAGGTTTTAATTGGAAAATGATAGCCGGGCTTTAGAAAATAGCATGACAAGCAGCCTTATTCTTTACCCCTGGCCAGCCAAAAAATGGGCCTTTATAACTCCATCGTTATAATGGGCCAGCTTTCTTTTACATATTATAAATTTTGCAGTATTAGTGAATATATAGCCTATATATTTTATCAATTACTATGTTCTAGTTTTTTTGGGATTTAGCTTTTCCTAAAAAATTATTCTAGCAACCCAGGCAAAGCCCCAGTTAGCTTCTTTTGCTAAAATTAGTATTATTTATTAAGAAAATATTAGAAAAGTTGCATATGCTAGTTTTTTAATGTAAGCTAATTTATCTTTTAAAAATTCTAAGGCATTAATATTGGAAGAGCAGAAAAGACAAATACTTAATGAAGACCTAAGACCTCTTTTATGGAAATTTTCCATGCCTTCTATAATTGGCATGGTACTTATAGCCTTATATAATTTTGTGGACACCATATTTGTAGGAAATGCAGTGGGCCCGGATGCCATAGCCGGCCTTACTATTGTCCTTCCCATATTAATTTTCATGATAGCTATAGGGCTTCTTACAGGGGTAGGAGCTGCTTCCATAGTATCCAGGTCCCTGGGTAGGGGAGAGGTTAGCAGGGCTTCTATTGCTGGGGGAAATGCAATGGTACTTAATATATTGCTGGATATTATTGTTATAGCATTTTTCTACTTTTTTATGGACCATGTATTATCCTTCCTGGGAGCCTCGGGGGAGGTATTAGTTTATGCAAAAGAGTATCTTTCAGTAATGTTATTTGGGTTTATATTCTATACCTTTACTGTAAACGGGAATAATATAATAAGGGCTGAAGGCAAACCCAGGGCAGCTATGTATGCAATGATAATTGGGGCTTGCCTTAATATGATTCTCGACCCCATATTTATTTTTGTATTTGGCATGGGGGTAAGGGGGGTAGCGATTGCTACGGTTATAAGCCAGGTTGCGGGTACCGCCTATATTATTTTGTTCTTTATATTCAGCAATAGCGTATTTAAACCTAAATTACCTATTTTTAAAATAAGGAAGGATGTATTAAGGGAAATGCTTGCTGTAGGGACTCCTTCTTTTTTGATGGAAATAATCGGAAGCATTATGTTTCTTTTGTTTATAAGGATGGTAACAAAATATGGAGGTGACGGTTATATTGCCATAACCGGTATAGGAATTAGGATCATTGATCTAATATTTATGCCTATTCTTGGCATTAGTCATGGATTTGCCCCCCTTGTTGGCTTTAACTATGGGGCAAAGCTGTACTTGAGGGTTAAGAATGTCCTAAAAGAGGCTTTTATATGGACTTCTGCCATATCGGCAGTTGGCTTTATTTTCATGGTCTTGTTCCCCGGGGTTTTAATTAATATTTTTACTAATGACCAGAGTCTGGTAAAAGACGGGGTTATGCCTTTAAGGCTTATAGCAATGCTGGCTCCTTTGTGGAGCTTTCCCATACTGGGGGGTACATTTTTTCAGGCCATAGGGAAGGCTGTTCCTGCATTGTTTATTACTTTATCCAGGGAGCTCTTGTTTTTTGTACCTGCAATTTTTGTTCTTCCTTTATTTTATGGGTTGCTAGGCGTTTGGATATCCTGGCCGGTTACGGATATACTGTCTTTTGCCGTTACTGCTGGTTTTCTTTTTAGGGAAATAAAGATTTTAAATAAATATTGCCTGCAACCCCAGCAAGAGATGGCTTAAATAATTCTTTTAAATTCCTAACAGTTTGCATTTCAATGTAGATAGTTATAGGTTAAATCTATGGATGTTAAATTATTGAAAAAAATTAGGGAAACCAAGGACGTATATAGCTTCATATTTGAACCTTCTGCGCCTGTAACCTGGAAAGCTGGGCAGTTCATATATTACAAAATACCGCACAAAAATGTAGATAGCAGGGGAGATGAAAGGCATTTTACAATTGCTTCTGCTCCCCATGAAAAAAATATTATGCTTACCTCCAGGTTTGACCTTGAGGATGGCAGTTCATTTAAGAAAGCGCTATTAAACCTTAAACAAGGGGATAAGGTATCTGCTTATAATATTAACGGTAGTTTTACGGTCAATGATTATAAGAAGAAATATGTATTTATTGCTGGTGGGATTGGAATTACCCCCTACCGGTCTATCCTGCTTGATTTATCCCGGAAAAACAAACTAGGGGACATAATCCTGGTATATGCAAACCGTGATGAGAAAAACATTTCTTTTAGGGGTTTGCTTGAAGATTTAGAAAGCGGCCAGGAAGGGCTTAAAGTCCATTTTATAATATATCCCAAGCTAATAGACGCCAAGGTTATAAAGGGTAATGTAGAAGACATTGGGGAGAGGAAATTCTATATATCGGGACCTATAAAGATGGTCAAGTCAGTTGAATCTGAATTAGAAAAGCTAGGTGTAAAAAAAGAAAATATTGTAAAAGATTATTTCCCTGGCTATAGGGATTAACCAAAAAATCCGCAAAGAAATGACTGCTTTTGCCTTAAGATACTACTAGAATTTCTACCTGGTCTTGCTGTAGTTAGATAATTTTAAATGCCCGGCGGCGAAAAATGATTTATAGGGGTAATTAATTTCCATGTATTTTTGAATATGGCTAATTTATTATAGAATATTAAGATAAAAAAGTAATAGGAGCTTAAGGTCCACCTGTAATTGGTAAATTTTTTTGTAAAATATGGGAAAGCATAACAAAGGTTTGGTGTTATGGGTAATAAATTAAAGATACTTTTTACAATTGAGGTATATCCTCCAGAAATTAATGGCTCGGGGATAGCAACCAAGAGGATAGCAGAAGGCCTGGCTAAAAGAGGCTATAATGTTGGTGTGGTTTGCTCTGGAACTGGTATTGAAACTCAAATGACTATAGAAAATGGAGTAACTGTTTACAGGCTGGGTTCACTTCCTGTATTTACTAGGAAAGATTATCATTTTTCTCCATTTGCAAAGGCTTCTATGGGGGAAATATTTGATGATTTTAGACCTGATATTTTACATATTGCAGATCATTTCTTTGTATCCACTGCCGCTAAGATTGAAGCTAAAAAGAGTGGCATAAGGGTGGTGGGTACCAACCACTTTCACCCTGACAATATATTGCCTCATTCAAATATAAGCAAGGATAATATATTTTACCGGATACTGGAACAAAAATTCTGGGATTCTTTCCTAAAAATATTTAATGGAATAGATATGATTACTGTGCCTTCAAATACTGCAGCTAAAATAATTGAACATATAGGAATAGAAAAACCTATTTTAGTAATATCAAATGGGTTAGATTTAGGTAACTTCAAGATTAAAACAAACACTGATGAAATTAGGAAAAGGTTTAGCATTAGAAGAGATTGCCCGGTTTTTACTACAGTAAGCCGGCTAGAAAAAGAAAAAAGAGTAGATATATTGCTGAAGGCTCTAGCTAGGATAAGGGGCTATACAGATTTCCAGTTCTTAATTGCCGGAAACGGTGGACAGAAAAAGATTTTAAAAAGCTTGGCTCAAAATTTGGGCATAAGCCACAAGGTAATTTTTACCGGGCAGCTGAGTGAGAGAGATTTGATTGGCCTGTATAAGGCTAGTGATATTTACCTTTCGGGCAGCGAAGTTGAATTGCAGGGGCTTTCCCTAATGGAGGCTATGGCTAGTGGCTTGCCTGTAATTGCTGCCAGGGCTATGGCTATCCCGGAGCTTGTACTGCACGGTAAAAATGGTTTATTGTTTAATCCAGGTGATGTAGAGGATGCCTCAGAGAAGACATTAAAATTAGTCAGGGATAAAAAATTGAGGGAAAAGATGGCAAAAAACAGCCTCCACCTTATAAGGAAGCATGACTTTAAAAATACTTTGGATAAATTTGAAAATATTTATGCTAAATTAGCAGATAAAAATCAATTAGACAGATCATTTATATAACTATTGAAATTCCAGTAATATTATAAATAAAAACTTCATTATTTTGTTGTTGGGCAAGAGGATAGTAGATCTTGAGCCAAAAATTATAATTCCCTTCCAAAATTTTATATACTCTTTTACTACTTTATTCCTTACTAAACGGGATAAAGTTTAGAAACTATCAAAATTGATGTCTCCTTTAAGGTCTTTGCGGCTAGGCCAGGTAATTGTAGAACCTTCTAAAGAAATGGCTACCTTGTCTTTGCTAATACTTATATTTATATCCCTGTTTCTATTTTTTAAAATATTGGCCAGCAATATTGCTTTTTCTACCCCATCTCCCATCTGGTAATTCCATACTTCATCTGGTTGGGCAACTCTTGGCCCTGGATATATGGACCGGTTTGGCATTTTTTCCAGTTTGAGGATAACCTCGCTGTCTTCATAATTTTTGCAAGCGGTGATTGATACAGGATTTCTTTCGATAGCTGCTTTTATAAAAGGCTCCCAGTTTGTTTTAGAAAAATCCCGGTAAGCATAAAAAGCCAGGTCTGCGGCTATGTTTTTTTCTCTTATAGATTCAAGGTATGAAATTATTTTATCCCTACCCATATCATTTGCTATATTTATTGGTTTAGTTTCTATAAAATCTTTTTTATTTTCAGGCAGCCTGGGTTCCATATTGCAGAATTCATAAAGGCCAACTAGTATCTCTTTTTTCCTCTCATGTTCGCAATCCAGTTCTTTCATTAACTTGTCTATACTGCTTTTATCGTGAAAACCGATATTGTTGTTTTCAAAATAATCCACAAATTTATTAAGACATATCCTGCCGTCTAGGGGTTCAGAATAAAATTCATATTCATCTATGTCTGCTAAGAGTTTATCCAGAACATTTTCATTAACCCTATAGGGGCTAGTATGCTCATAAGCATATACCTTTTCAGCGGCTATATATCTTTCCTTGCCGTGATAACAGTCTTTTATCTGGAAGCATTTTTGGAGATAGCTTTCCTGTCTTAAAAAGCTGCATAAAATATCGAAATCAATATCAGTAACCAGAAATTTTTTGAGTTTTTTTTCAAATCTTTTATATTCCTTTAGGTCAATTGTTGCACTAGGATATACCGTGTGGATAAAACCTGTGTTGTGAGAGACAATGGTGATTTGTTCATTTCTCATGGCCCTTTGAGCTTTTGCTGAAAGTTCGCTGCCGTTAAACCACATATTTTTAGTTACCACCCTCCTGTTGTTAGTGATGATTCCATCTCTAACATAAATAAAATTCTGTGAGTGGAGTGGGGTAGCCATTAGAAAGATGTTATCCAGCGGTATATCACATATGATAAATAAAGCTGCAGCATAAAGGGTTGATATGGACACGCATTCACCGGCACTTTTTTCATAACTTTCTTTATGTTTAAAAGCCTCCATTGCTTCTACAGTTTCTGTTTTCCAGTAAGGTATAATGTTAGAGTTGTATTTGTCGATTCCAAAATGCTTTCTGATATCCATGTCAAAATAATATTTGTCTCCTTCATAGCCGAAAAGCGCATTGCTCTTGCTTATTACCTTTTCCTCCATAAAGGGACTAAACCTGGCAATCTCTTTTTCTTTTGTGGTAAGGCCCCATGTCTCAAGATCCAGGTTAAAGTCAAAATTATCCATAACAAATTGCTTTAGCCTTAGTGTTCTCCTGTAGGGGGTCTTTCTGCCAATATTCTTAAACCAGTCTTTTTCTTTCCATTGCCAGATTGTTGGCGACATTATATTAGCCAGAACGAGGCTATATAAAAGTTCAGGAAAAATAAAGATTTCCATATCCGATAATGTAACTGCCGATGAGTACTTTTCTATCTCCTGTTTATTCATATCCGGTCCTTGTTATAATTTTAAAATCTTATTTTATAATAAATTGTAATGACATTAAACCAGTTATGAATTTACCTGTAATAATTTTAAATATAAAAATTCTTGGAAAATATTCCTTTACTATATAGATTGTATAAAAGTAATACAGGCATACGCTTCCCTCAAAATAAGTACGCTCAAACCAAAATAGATAATTACTTTCTTTCTGCCGATTTTATCCGCTAGTTTTCCTCCGATAAGTAGCCCGCGACCGCTTAGTATTGAGACCGCAGTTATAAAATAGCCGGCAATATCTTCGCTGTAATCCTCAATGGTAAAGTAAACTCCATAGGTAATGGGCACTAAAATTCCATAGGTAT
>CAYREF010000032.1:0-22488 GCA_964423265.1 uncultured Actinomycetota bacterium | reverse complement strand
ATTATGGATTTCAAATATAGAATAGAGAAAACGTTAAATGATTTTGATACTTTTATTAATTTTATCGAGTCTGAAAAACCATCCTTATCCTTAAAAAGAGGCGAACTGGAAAAAAAGGCTTCCTTTAAGCTAAACCAAATGCTTTATCATAGAAGGAGCGTAGGCAAACCAAATTATACCCAATATCAATATCCGGTAATACATCTCATGTTTTTTATAGCCCTTGCTGGCAACCTCTATGTAAAAGCTAATGAAAAAGGGAGGGCAATATTATTAAAAACCTCTGCAATTGAAGATTTTAAGAAATTAAATATGTTTGAGAAATATATATTTCTTTTACAGATATACTGGAGTAAATACGATTTTGGAACTGAATTTAGTGGATTTTTAAGTGTAAACTTTTTTTATAACTTTCTTGCCGTATTAGCCAATTTAAAAAAATCACAATGGGCTGTAAAAGACAATCATTTTGATATGTACATATTTAGTTTTAAAGATTCTGCATTTTTTCATCACCTCAATTTTTTTGAATTTGGAGAGTATAAATTAGATAATAGCAAAGATACTGTTTACAAGGATCAAGTAAAGGATTTTATGGTAAATGAGTTTGGAATTCATGGTAGCAGGTTTTTAATTAAAGATGCTGTAGGTGCCTGGAATAATATTTTCAAATATACTTTTATTTCGAAAAAGAGGAAAGAGAATGTCCCTAAAAATGATAAGGACATCTTTGATATATTTAAAGATTTTTTCCCTGAAGCAAAAGTAAAAAAGACTATAGCCTATAATGATGAATTTGACAGGACTGGAGTTTATACATTTAAAGTTAAATTGCATAGCGGATTATGGAGAAAAATAAGCATATCGCACAACCATTATCTGGATGAGTTTCACCTGGCTATACAAGAGGCATTTGATTTTGATAACGACCATTTGTATGCTTTTTATATTGGTGGAAATAAAAGAACTGGAAAACCAGTGTATTGCCCTGAGGTTGAGGAAGAAAGCAGGACTGCAGATAAGGTAAACGTTGCGGACCTCAAGCTTTTTAGGGGGCAGAAATTATTTTATCTTTTTGATTTTGGCGATGAATGGTGGTTTGAGATAAAATTAATAAACATTGATAAAGAATCACCACAGTTGGCAGCACCCATAACTATAGGCAGTAAGGGTGATCCGCCAAAGCAATACCCTGATTGGGAATAATTATAAGTGAGGGATTTAAGTAAAAAAGGCTAAACTGATAATATGAAAGGTATAAATGAGTAAAAATAAAATAGATCTGGCCGTTCTTGCGGTAAGGGATAATTCGGCTAACTGCAGAATATTGGAAACAGGTGAAAAAGTAATATTAAGATTATCCTCATATGAGCTTTTTAAGATAGTACCGGGGGAAATTGCTACTATTACCCTTAAAAAACAATGGGAATTTGGCAACAATACATATATATCCGGCAATCTTATAAGCCACTGCATTGATATATCTGCCTTTAATCTGGTCCCACTTAAGCTAGAAAAATTTGATTATTGGGACCCCATGGAAGAATTTGAAGAAGAATGGGATGAAAATGATGAAATCATTGAAGAGAGTGATGAATATTATAAAGCTATCATTAAAGCAGGCAAAAGGCCCTCTTATGAGATGGAGCAAATAGTTCCCGGCGATATAGATCTCAGCGTAGATGGTCCTATACTAGATGCCATATATTATAAAGATATCGGCGAGGTTGGAAAAGGCCAGGGTATTTTAATGGATGAGATCGCTGTCGATTTAAGATGCCTTGATGCCCATGCTCATCTGGGCAACTTCCTCTTCGATAGCCGGCCGGAAAAGGCGCTTCTTCATTATAATGTTGGTATGAAAATAGGGGAATTGTCTTTACCGGGGGATTTTAAGGGGGTACTTCTTTGGGCGCATATTGATAACAGGCCATTCCTTAGATGTATGCATGGGTATGGGTTATGCCTGTGGAAACTAAGGCGTTTTAAAGAAGCTGAAAAAATATTTGAGCGCATGCTATGGTTAAATCCGCTAGATAATCAGGGCGTACGTTTTGTTATTTATCTGGTAAAAGATAAAAAACCTTGGAGAGATGACTATTAGTATTTTAAAATTAATTAAACCTTATTTATTTCCTTTCGTCATATTTTCTTCTTTCAGGTTATAGAATTATAGTGCTGTTTGTGCTTTTTCTATGGAATTTTCATGCCCATAGCTCTGGAACTTTTTTTGATTTTAAGAAAAAGGGGGTCTCAATACCATTGACAGATGCTATTATAGCTGCTATTGCTATTAGGAACAATGCTTTAGTTTTCACACTGGATATACACTTTAAAGACGTCTCATTTGTGACAAATCTGGATATATATCAATACACAAAAAGAAAGTAAAGGCTCCTAAGAATTTTATATTTTCCTTATCAGTTAAGAGATATAAAAAATTCAGGGCATTATTAGAAAAACTTAAAAAAAAATTCTCAAACAGGTATACTTTTTATAAGCAGGCTGAAAGGTATTTTTTAATTATATGGAAAATCACGATAAGAATAGAAACCAAATTTTAAGAAAAGCTGCAGACGAGTTTTCAGAAAAAACAGGCAAACTGTCAACCTCCCTTGAGATTGCCATTGTTGGTTCTGTAGCTGGCAATGACCCTTACCCAAATGATCTTGATCTGGCACTGGTTATAGCCAATCTTAGTGAAATAACAAAAATTGCCAGGTATGCCAGACAGATAAGCAAGTACTACCATGGTTGGGAAGTTTTTCTCTTTGATAAAAGCATGGGCTTTTTAGGAAGAATATGCCACCGGAAAAGATGTCCGGCACAATCAATTGATTGTGTGCCTGGAGTTTGTGGCAGAATAGCTCATGTCAAGGAAGATCCTGGATTTGAATATGATGAAAGAATTTTTCTATCTTCTCCTGTGGAAATCATATATACAAATTCTAGAGAGAGCCTTTTACTTAGCCATAAACATAAATTGGGAATTACTGGTTCCCGGGAATATTCCCCATTGAAGGATATTAAAATTAAATGTGTAATATGCGGCAAAATATTTTTATTTACTGCCGGCGAGCAAAAATGGTACCAGAAACGCGGGTATAACCAGCCTAAAAGATGCAGTAAATGCAGAGATGAAATGTACCTGGATAACTATTGAAAAATAAAATCATGTTAACCTTTTATGATAATAGTTAAAAGCACTGAGATAAAATAAGGTTTCCTGTAACCCCTATTTGAAAAAAAGTTACCTATATGATTAGGTACTCAAGCAAATTGTATACCAGGAATACAGGCCAAACCAAAGCTTTTAGAAAACCCAGGACACCTAGCCAGAAAGTGCCAGCATTTTGGATGTAATATACTGCAGCACCAATAAAAGCCATAAAGTAGGCAGCGCCAGCTATCCCAGAGCCGCCATTGGTCCTATTAGACATTTTTCTTTCCTCCCTGATTTTTATATTTTTTTAATTATAAACATATTTATAAAAAATTAGAAATAAATAAGAATATCCACTATGCATAACTTTATTGCGGGGATTCTAATATGGTTTTTTACTATAGCTAAAAGGTGAAGGGCGTAAGCGTTTAAATATAAAAATGGTGGAGATGAGCGGAGTTGAACCGCCGACCTCTTGTCTGCCAGACAAGCGTTCTCCCACTGAACTACATCCCCACTTAATAAAAAAGTTAAGCTTACTTTAGCATGCCCTTTGTTATACTTACAGAGTTTATACATTATAGCATGTCAATTACAGAAATTCTAAATTATAAAATTTGTTTAACTGCAAAAATTATACAACTTTAGTGAATTTGCCTTATAAAATTTAGTCGGATTTTATTTCAATACTCAACAAAAAGGAATTTAGTCTGCCGTTAAACCACCAGACTTTAGTCTGGTGATGGATAGGCTGTCGATAGGCTGTCCAGGCTAAGCCTGGGCTCTCGGTTTTAGAGAATAAGATAGAAGCCCCCGACTTCGGTCGGGGGAGATTCACTGTCAATATCACTGAACTACTACATCAAAAAGGAATTTAGTTGATTTTGTCAGTATTTATAAATAAGATTTAACCAAGGTTAAACAAAAGAAAGAGGAGTTTATGTGTTGTGCTCTTACCACCTTATTTTTTTTCGGCCCCCGGGTAGCATTATTGGTATGGTGGCTAATTCATCCTGGGTTATTTAGGCTAGCTTTCAATCACTGGGTTTTGCCACTTCTTTTTGCAATTTTTGCTCCCTATACCATGATATTCTATATTATAAGCTGGTATTTAGGTCCAGGTATAAGCGGTTTTGAGTGGATATTGATTATGGTTGGAATTTTTTTAGATATTACGTCATATGGCGGGGGATATAGGAGCAGGAGAAGGTAGCCTATAGGCAATTATGAAACTATTTTAGAGCTGCTTTTTTGCTTATGAATGTTTAGGTATTCAGTTGTCTATTTTACAAAAATATATAAATCTGTTAGCTTTTATTAAATTGTTATCTATACAATCTGGTTATGGAAATAATTTTTTTAATACTTGTTATCCTGGAAATATTACTGCTGGTTGTAGCTTACTTAATCTTTATGTTTGGCAGAAGGATAAAAAGAGAAATTGGCCAGGTATTAGAAAACCATAATAAAAAAGAAATAAAGGCTTTTGGGAAAAATAGTTTGAAAAAATTGCCGGAGCCTGTTAAAAGATATTTAGAATATGCCCTAAATGGAAGGAAAGAATATATAAGAACTGCAAAAGTAAGGCAGTCTGGTTACATAAGACGGAAGGGAAGCAGTAAGTGGCTATCTTTTAGCGCAGTTCAGTATTTTAATGGATATAAGCCTTCTTTTATTTGGGTAGCCAATGCTAAAGCCCCGCCCTTAATTTGGATAGCAGTAAGGGATATGTATGTTCAAGGCAAAGGAAATATGCTGGTTAAACTATGGTCGGCATTTACTATTGCAAATTTTTCGGGAAAAGAAGCTGATATATCTTCCTTTATAAGGTATATTTCTGAGATGCCCTGGCTTCCAACTGCTCTTCTTCCTTCCAACTACCTCAGGTGGGAGCCAGTAGACAACAATTCGGCAAGGGCAATTATAAGTGATGGTAAAAATGAAGCTAAAGTTACCTTTACTTTCAATTCTAAGGGAGAAATCACAAAGGTGGACACTTTTGACAGATTTAGGGAGGAAGAAGGCAGATATTATAGGGAAAAATGGACTGGATTTTTTAAAAATTACAGGGAAGTGGAAGGAATAAAGGTTCCAGTTGAATTAGAAGCTAAATGGGGTCCCAATTTTAAGTATATAAATATAAAAGCAGAAGCTATTAAGTACTCTTAGGTGTTTAGCCAGGATAATAAAGTTAGATTTTCCTGGAGATTTTTGACAATATATAGGCAATTATTTAAAATATTATTCAATTTTTAGCCAAATTTTAAAATATTAGAAAGAAGATAGCATATGGAAGATAATGCAGAAAAAACTGATTTTATAAGGGAAATAATCAGGGAAGACTTAAGGAAAGAAAATAATATAAAAAAAATTCACACAAGATTTCCTCCCGAACCAAATGGATACCTTCATATAGGGCATGCAAAATCCATATGCTTAAACTTTGGGCTAGCTGAAGAATTTGGAGGGAAATGTAATTTGCGCTTTGATGATACTAATCCCACCAAGGAAGAACTGGAGTATATAAAATCTATTAAAAAGGACGTAAGGTGGCTGGGCTTTGATTGGGAAGAGCGGGAATATTATGCTTCAGATTATTTTGATAAGCTTTACGGCTTTGCTGTTAGGTTAATAAAGAAAGGAAAAGCTTATGTTTGTGATTTAAGCGCTGAAGAAATAAGGGAATACCGGGGAACCCTTACTGGACCTGGAAAGAAAAGCCCTTATAGAAATAGACCGGTTGAAGAAAACTTAAAATTATTTAAGGAAATGAAGGCTGGCAAATACCCTGACGGAAGTAAAGTGCTGCGGGCTAAAATAGATATGTCCTCTCCTAATCTTAATATGAGGGATCCGGTAATGTATCGGATATTGCGTGAAAGCCACCACCGTACTGGCAGTAACTGGTGCATTTATCCAACTTATGATTGGGCCCATGGGCAGTCAGATTCCATAGAACATATTTCCCATTCACTGTGCACTCTGGAATTTGAAGACCACCGGCCACTGTATAATTGGTTTATTGAACAGCTAGGGATACATCATCCCAGGCAAATAGAGTTTTCCAGGCTAAATCTTACCTATACTGTAATGAGCAAAAGGATGCTGGCAGAGCTAGTTAAAAAGGGGTATGTAGAAGGCTGGGATGATCCCAGAATGCCTACCATATCAGGTATGAGAAGGCGGGGTTATACTCCTAAAGCAATTAGGAAGTTCTGTTCAGAAATCGGGGTGGCAAAGTCAGAAAGCACAATAGAAATAGAATACCTGGAGCATTTTGTAAGGGAAGACTTAAACAAGATAGCGCCCAGGGTAATGGGGGTTTTGGACCCATTGAAGGTAGTAATAGACAATTACCCGGAGGACAAGGAAGAGGAATTGGTTGCCATAAACAACCCCGAAGATGCTTCTAAAGGAACAAGAAAAGTCCCTTTTTCAAAAGTACTGTATATAGAAAAACAGGATTTTATGGAAAATCCCCCTAAGAAATTTTACAGGCTGGCTCCTGGCAGGGAGGTGCGGTTGAGGTATGCGTATTTTATAAAATGCATGGATGTGGTTAAAGATAAAGATGGAAATATTGTAGAATTGCACTGCACCTATGATCCTGCTACAAAAGGGGGCGATGCACCTGATGGGAGAAAAGTGAAGGCAACTCTGCATTGGGTGTCTGCCAGGCATGCTGTTTCTGCAGAAATAAGACTGTACAGCAAGCTTTTTACCAAAGAAAATCCTCTTAAGGTAGAAGAGGGGGGAGATTTTAAAGAAAATTTTAACCCCCATTCTCTAAATATTAATAATAAGTGCAAGCTAGAACCTTCTCTAGCTAAGGCAAAGCCGGAAAATATTTATCAATTTGAAAGAATTGGATATTTTTATGTTGACCCCAGCACTACCAGGAAAAAACTGGTTTTTAACCGGACTGCAACCCTTAAGGACCAGTGGGCAAAGATAAGGAAACGTAAAAATTAAGGCTGCCCTGCAGGACAGGAAATAACAAAAAATCTTTTTCCATATTGACAATAGGATTTTTAAGTATTATTATAGACCATATAGTCTAGACTAGGTGGTCTATATATGAAAAAAAATAATTTTAAAAATAAGGAAAAATTGATCCGGGCTGCTATTAGGAAATTCGGCAGCCATAGCTACGGGGAAGCATCTCTTAACAGGATTATAAAGGAAGCAGGCCTAAGCAAGGGAACCTTTTATTTCCACTTTAAAAATAAGAAAGACCTATACCTCTATATATTTAAGAAAGTTGCTGAAAGGAAAGAAGAGTTCTTTGCTGAAAAGCTATCAAAAAAGGGAGGGAAATTTCTGGAAAAAGATATTTTTGAAATATTTAAAGAATATTCAAAAACCGGATTAGAGTTTGCCTTAGAATATCCGTATTATCATAAGTTAGGCCTGAAATTTTACAGTGAAAAGGGGAATAAGATATATGATGAAGTGAAAAAGGCATTCTCAGGTAAACTGGAAAAATCCATTGCCCCCGTTATTAACCGGGCTATTGAAAGAGGGGAGCTTAGAAAAGATTTTGACAGAAAATTTATAACTGATCTGCTTAGTGGCCTTGTGAATAATTTTGATGCTATCTTTCAGTTAGAAGGAAAAGAGGTAGATTTGAAAAAAATAGTGGATACATTTGATAAGTTTATTGATTTTATAAAATTTGGGCTATCAGGGAAAAGGAAATAACTATGATAGAAGTTAAAAATTTGTTCCATGACTATGAGGGTAAGGGAAATTATGCAGTTAACAATATCTCTTTTAAGATAGAAAAAGGGGAAATATTCGGGTTTTTAGGCCCAAGTGGTGCAGGAAAAACTACTGTCCAGAATATTATGATAGGCTTGCTTCCAATCCAGCAGGGAGAGGTATTATATGATGGCATTTCAATAAAAAAAATGAAGTCGGGTTTTTTTAACAGAATCGGTGTTTCATTTGAAGATCCTACTTTATACTTAAAGCTTACTGGATTTGAAAACTTACAATACTTTGGCGGATTATATGATGTTGAAACCAAGGATCCTATAAGGCTTCTCGATATGGTAGGTCTGAAAAGTGCTGCCAACAAGAGGGCTTCCAACTATTCTAAGGGCATGAAGCAAAGACTTACCTTTGCTAGGTCACTAATAAATAGCCCCGGTATTCTGTTTTTGGATGAGCCTACTGCTGGGTTGGACCCTTTGCTTGCCAAGAAAATAAAAGACATAATCCTTAAGGAAAAAGAAGCCGGCAGGACTATATTTTTAACCACCCATAATATGTTTATAGCGGATGAGCTCTGCGACCGGGTTTCATTCATAAATGAAGGCAGTCTGGTAGCGACTGATTCACCTAGGAATTTAAAACTGAAATATGGCAGCAAAGCAGTTAAGTTAGAATATGCGGATAAGGGCAAGTTACTAAGTAAAGTATTGTTTTTGGAAAAGAGGGGGGACCTTAACGCTTTTAATGAAATAGTAAACAAAAATGATATCCAGGCCGTGCATTCACAGGAGGCTACCTTAGAGCAGATCTTTATTAAGCTTACCGGCCGAAAGTTAGTATAGATGAGAAAATTTTTTAGCTTATTTAAAATTGATTCCCTTAATACTATCAGGAGCGGATTTCATTATGCTATTATTGCACTGGCCATATTGTTTGTAGTATTGGTAAATTTTGTAATACCTGAACAGGTAAATATAGCTCCCGAGGAGATTTTTTATGATGGCACAGAAAATAAAGTTATTGAAAATTTTATAAAAGCATCAGGAGAAGAAGCAGTCCTGTACAAAGATTATGATAAATTTATTGAAGCTATAAAGGATAGTAGGGGAAGCATTGGAATAGCTGTCAGGGGAGATGTAAATAATCTTGAATTTGAAATAATATCCAGGAATAAGGTTTCCGATAAAACTTTAAATGTAGTAAAAGCAGCGCTAGATTATGTAGCGGCCAAAATATCCGGAAGAGAGGAAGCAGGCAATATCAGCATTGAATATATGAGGGAAAAGTCTGCACCAATTCCTTTCAATAAGAATTTCATACCCCTGTTTTTAACTTTTGAGGTTGTCATGTTTGGTTTTTTGCTAATAGCTGTTACGTCTTTTCAAGAAAAGGAAGAGAGGAGTATACATGCTTACAGGGTAAGCTCAAGCGGGACTATGCAGTATATATGGTCAAAAGTATCAGTGATAACTATAATGGGGATATTATATGGGGTGGCCTCAGTAATGTTTACCGCAGGCCTTAATGTTGATTATATAAATCTGATTACCATTATTGTTCTGTCAAGTATATTTATGTCTCTTCTGGGCCTTTTTTTAAGCGTGTTTTTTAAAAATATTTCGGAATTTATTATAGTTTCCTTTACCGTGCTGGCTTTGTTGCAGCTTCCCACAGTCTCTTACTTCAACCCATCTTTTTCTCCTTCCTATCTTAGGTGGATGCCATCCTATCCCATACTATTCGGAGTAAGGGAAATTCTATTTCCAACCGGCAAAGAGGGTTATATGGCTCCTATAGTTATTATTCTATTAGTTGAAGCGGTTGTGGTATTCGGAGCATGTTACTGGGGGGTTAGGAATAAAATCATGAGGAGCGGAGGAAGAACGTAATGGCAAAGATTATAAGCCTTCTGTTTAAAGATTTTACCTTGGCCAGGAGGGATAATATTATCCTCTATATGATTATTGCTCCTATCCTTATTGCTGTTATAATGGCACTTTTTATTCCTTCCTTTGAAAGCGGCAGCCTTACTTTTGCGGTGAATTCAGAAGAAGGCAATTTAATAGGAGAACTAGAAAGCTATGGGACCGTGGAAACCTTTGGAAGTGGCGGAAAGATAAGGGAGAGGGTTAGTGCCAATGATGACGTTGCGGGGATAATAAAGGAGAATGGCAGCTACAGGATAATTCTTGAAGGAAATGAAAACAGTGAATTAGGTGAAGCGGTGGCCATAATACTGGAAAGCATATTAAGGGATGGGAGTGCGGCTGAGCATAGATATACTGTCCTGGGGGACAACAGGTCACTGTTGAAGCAGTATACAGCAATATTTTTAATCCTAATGTCTATTTTAATGGCGGGCATGATGGTAGGCTTTAATATTATAGATGAAAAGGAAACCGGAGCCATAAAAGCATTGTCAATATCTCCGATAAGGCTGGCTCATTTATTATTGGCCAGGTCTATTATAGTTTTAGCACTTAGCTTGCTTTTGTCAGCTGCCAGCAGTGTAATCTTGCTTGGAGCTAATATTAACTTCTGGAAACTTATTGTAGGGGTTATTTTTTCAAGCAGCCTGGGCATATTGCTTGGAATCACCGTGGGAGGAATTGCAGATAACCAGATAAAAGGAATTGCTGTGGCTAAGGTACTTTCCTTGCCTTTTACCCTGCTGCCGGCAGCTTCAATTTTCATTCCTGAAAGGTATGAAATATTTTTATATCCTTTCCCAAATTACTGGATGTTCAGGATATTTAAAAATGTATTTATCGATACAGACAATATGGGAGATTTTTGGATTTCAAATATCATTACAATTTCGATAACAGTTGCCCTAATGCTGGTTGTGCTTATTGCCTTCGGGAATAAATTAAAGTTTAAGCAGCAGGGGATTTAATTTAGCTTTTCCAGTGTCTTTCCAGCCTTTTATTTATCTAACTTTAAAAATATGGCATAACTGATTTATAATTTAAAAAGATTATAATTATAAATGTTTAGCTTATATGGAACATAAACATAAAAAAGATACCGCAGACCCTTTTGAGGAATTATTTGAATACAGGAATATCGCAAGCAGGCGGTTAATAATATCGTTATCCATAACTTTGGTAGTTATGGTGGTAGAAATTATAGGGGGCATTTTTACTGGAAGCATAGCATTGTTAAGCGATGCCGGGCATATGTTTACCCATAGCCTTGCTATTGCTATTAGTCTTGTATCAATTATAATTGCCAGGAAGGAGCCTACTGGACATCAAACTTTTGGGCTATACAGGGTTGAGATATTAGCTGCCCTTATAAATGGCTTATTCCTTCTAGGAATTGCCGGTTTTTTTATTTATGAAGCAATTGCAAGGATAGTAAGCCCAAGGCAGATAACGGCTTTGCAGATGATAATAATTGCCGTAATTGGGCTGGTAGTAAACCTTGCCAGCATTTTTATACTTAAAAGCGGGTTTAAGAAAAATTTAAGCGTAAAAAGTGTTTTCTACCACTTGATCGGGGATGCTGTTTCTTCGGTAGGCATTGTTATTGCGGGCATAGTCATTTTTTACACTAACTGGTCGCTGCTGGATCCGATAATAAGTATTGGGATATCCGGACTGATTATATACTGGGCAATTAGCATAATCAGGGACTCCTCCAGGATATTGCTGGAAATTGCTCCCCGTGGCCTTAATGCCGACATGATAAAGAGGGATTTAAAAAAGAAATTTCCGGAGATTAAAAAAGTGGAAGGAATTAGGGTATGGAGCATTTCAAGTGATATTATTGTCTTAACAGCAAATATTAAAATTACTTCAAATTCTGATGAGATATTAGGCCAGGTTAAGAAATTTTTATGGGAAAAATATGAAATAATTGAGAGCACTATTGAAATAATTTAAAAAAGATGACTGTAAGAAATAAAAATTCGATTCTTGTGTATCCTGGGCTGATGTGGTTTTTTGTTTTCTTTTTGCTTCCCCTGTCTGTAATCTTTATTTATGCTTTTACAAAACAGGCCATATCTGCAGGGAGCCTTGAATTTACATTAGAGAATTTTCTACAACTGTTTCAAAAAAAACATTATTTAATAATACTTTTAAGGTCTTTAAAAATAAGTATTATTACCACAGTATTATCTATTATTTTCTCTTATCCTGTTGCATATTTCTTGGCTAAGAAAACCAGGCATGATAGGCTGCTTATAGTAGTTTTAATGGTTCCGTTCTGGATAAATTATCTCATAAGGATTTTTGCCTGGAAGCTCCTTTTGTCTGAGAATGGAATTTTAAACCAATTTCTGTTGTCTTTAAAGATAATAGATGATCCCCTGAGGATACTGTATACACAGACCTCTGTACTGCTTGGCCTGGTATATACTTACACCCCCATGATGGTGCTTCCGTTATATGCTGCCCTTAAAAGGATAGATAATTCTCTGATAGAAGCATCCATGGATTTGGGAGCATCCAGGACCAGGGCTTTTTTTGATATTACATTTAAGTTAAGCTTAACTGGAATATTTGCGGGAACCCTTCTTGTATTTATCCCCACCCTGGGAACCTTTGTGGTTCCTGCAATACTTGGAGGTACAAGTTCGATGATGATTGGAAATGTTATTGAAAACCAATTTAATGTTGTAGGCAATTGGAACTTTGGCTCTGCATTTACAGTAGCCCTAGCAGCTCTTTCCATTGCTTTAGTTTTATTTTACGCTAGGATTTTTGGCCTGGAGTCAATTTATAAGAGGGGGGATGCCTGAAAATGAAAAAGGGAAAGCCAGTTCTGCTATATATCTATACCGCCATGTTTTTCCTTTATATTTTTATCCCTATTATTCTGATTTTTATTTTTGCCTGGAATAAAGGGGAGGGCTACAATTTTCCGCTGGAGGGCTTTACATGGCATTGGTTTAAGGAATTATTTGAAGATAGAGTGGCAATTGATGCCATAAATAATAGCGTAGTTATCGCAGTTTCTTCTTCCAGCATCTCTACTTTTTTAGGTTGCCTTTTAGCGATAGGCATTTTCAGGGGCAGGGCAGGAAAGGCTTTTTTGTTTATAGTTATTTTACTTTTACCGGTTCTTATGCCCAGCCTTACTATAGCCATATCGTCCCTAGTTTTTTTTAAGACTATCCATATACCATTGGGGATTCCCACAGTTATAATTTCACATACATCCATTAGCATGAGTTATGTTTTTTTAATAATAATGGCCAGGATAGAAGAATTTCCTACCGAGCTGCAGGAAGCTTCTGTTGACCTGGGGGCTAAATGGGTTATGAGTTTAAGGGATGTTGTGCTGCCTTTTTTGGCACCTTCTTTGGTTGCGGGATGGCTTTTTGCGTTTATGATTAGCTGGAATGAATTCATAGTGGCCTATTTTTTAATAGGGAATAATATTACCTTGCCTGTGTATATTTTCTCCCAGCTGAGGTTTGGCATATCTCCTAAGATAAATGTAATTTCTGTTCTAATTACTGTATTTTCATTTACCATAATTTTATTGCTACTGCTCTCCAGAAAGCTGTATAGAAAAATTTATAAAAAAAAGATATGATTTATCTTAACCGTTAATATAAAGGTCCGGGGGAAAACGTGAAAAAAATTGGAATAATAATTTTAATCCTGTTGGTTGTAATAGTATTTTATGCTGCTGGATGCAATAAACCTGTTGAGTCTTCCAAAGAATTGATTGTATATGTTTGGGACGGATATCTTCCAGAGAGGGTAATAGAGCAGTTTGAGGAAGAATCAGGTATTAAGTTAAGGGCTAACCTTATATCCGATAATGCGGCAACTTTTAACCTGCTTAAAAGCGGGGGAAAAGCAGATCTGGTAATGCCAACACAGAATCAGGTAAACAGGTTCTATGTGGAGAATTTAGCTATACCGCTAGATTTAGATAAGCTAGAAAATTATAAGAATGTTTCCGAATCTTTTAAAGACCAGGACTGGAGCATGTGGGATGGAAAAAATTTAGGTTCGGGGGATACATATGCAATCCCCTATATTTTTGGAACCAGCGGTCTGGTGATTAATACAAATAAATATGCCCAATCAATTGAAGGTATGGGCTGGGAAGTGTTATTTGAACCAGAGCTAAAATCCAGGGTTTCTTCAAGGAATTCTGCAGAGTCCCTTATGATTTGCATGGATCTATTGGGAATACCTAGAAGTGAATTGATGACTAATCCTGAGGCTACACTTGAGAGGATAAAGGGTAAGGCAATAGAGTTGAGGAATAATGTATTAAAATTTTATAATACCGGAGCAGAAGTGCTGGACCTATTAAAAAATGAAGAAATATGGGTTGCCCATATATGGGATGGGGGAGCAAGGAAGCTTGCAGCTTCAGATCCCAAGTTTAAATATGTTCTGCCGGCCAGCGGAGGTTTTGGTTGGACGGATACTTTTATGATCCCTTCTTCTGCTGCCAATGCGGAAGGGGCGTATGAATTTATTGATTTTATGTTAAAGCCTGATATTGCTGCTATTGTGCTGGAAGACGGCGGTTTTACCACTACTGTCAAGGGCTCAATCGACCTTGCTGAAGGCATTGATAAAGAACTTTATGTATTTACGCCTGAAGAATTGTCCAGCCTTAAATGGCAATTAAATTACCCCCAGGAAGTTGTGGATGCTTATATAAGTTTTTGGGAAGAATTATCAACTATAGAATAAAATATGCCATATATTGTAGAGCTTAAAGGAATTACAAAAAAATATGGTAAAATAGTTGCTGTTGACAATATTGACCTAAAAGTTAAAGTAGGGGAGTTCTTTTCCCTTTTGGGCCCTTCAGGATGTGGCAAGACAACCACTCTACGGATAATAGGGGGGTTTGTAGTACAGGATAGCGGAACTGTAACCATAGACAAAACCCTGATGAAAAATATATCCCCCAACAAGAGGGATACCAGCATGGTTTTCCAGGACTTGGCTTTATTCCCCCATTTAAATGTCAGGGAAAATATTGTTTACGGGTTGAAGAAAAGGTCTTTTGCCAGAACTAGAATAGAAAGTGAATTTTATAAAATAATTAAGCTGGTAAACCTGGAAGGATTAGAAGGCAGGAGAATTGCTGAGCTGTCAGGAGGACAGAAGCAGAGGGTAGCTCTGGCCAGGTCCCTTATAGTAAATCCCAAAATCCTCTTGCTGGATGAACCGCTGGCATCACTAGATAAGAAATTGAGAATTTCCATGCGGAAGGAACTTAAACGAATACAGCGCAAAACAGGGACAACTTTCTTATATGTTACTCATGACCAGAGCGAAGCCCTTACCATGTCTGATACTTTAGCAGTAATGAAAGCTGGGAAAATTGTACAATCTGGTACCCCTGATGATATTTATAATAACCCGGTTAACAAATTTACGGCAGATTTTATTGGGGCGGGCAATTTTATAAAATTAAAAAATATTAAAAGGCAAAACAGCAGGTATGTATTAACTACTGAAAGAAACGGGAAAATATTGTCCGATAAAGGGCTATTTAAATATGAAGATAGTTCTACCCTTTATTTTTTTATAAGACCTGAGAAAATAAAGGTATCTAAAGGGTCTGTACCCCAGGCTAACCGCTATAAAGGAGTGGTAAGGAGCTCAACCTTTGAGGGTCCCGATATCAGGATTGCTATATATAATCCTGAAGTAGGGGAGCTGACTGCAGAAATTAAAAATGACAGCACTGCTAAAAATTACCGGGAAAACGATAAAGCATTTTTTTACTGGAGTTATAGTGAGGGTATAATTTTAAAAGGCGACTAGAAGTTTTCTATATTGGTATACTTTCCGTGTATGGCTACATTAATTCATCAAAAAAATGATTGCTATAATTATTTAAATTACTGTGGTAAGTTTTTACTAAAGTAGAAAAGAAGAAAGGTAATAGGAATGGAAGGCAAGAAAAGTAAAATATATTTTATTAATTCTAAACAAAAGAAAAACAGGAATTTGATAAAAATAATGGGTGATGCTTTTGATAAAAATGGATTGTTTAAAAAAATGGAAGAAAATGATAAAACAGCGGTTAAAATGCATTTTGGGGAAATGGGTAATTTTTCTTCCGTTAGGCCGGTTTTTATAAAAAAAATTGTTGAGAAAATAAAAAGTTATGGTGGCTCGCCGTTTCTTACAGACAGCAATACTTTATATCATAGGAAGAGACATAATGCCATAGATCACTTAATGACTGCTTCTGCCAACGGGTTCAATATTGGCAGCATGGGAGCTCCCATAATAATTGCTGATGGATTAAGCGGCAAGGATTTTAAAACGGTAACAATAAATGGTAATTATTTTAAAGAGGTATTTATTGCAAGCTCCATATTCCATGCTGATTTTATTGTAGCTGTTTCCCATTTTACTGCCCACCCCCTTGGAGGATTCGGTGGAGCCATCAAAAACCTAGCAATGGGCGGTTCAGCTGTTAAAGGTAAATTCCAACAGCATTCCGAATTTGTGCCTGGTCTAAAGGAGGATTTGTGCAGATTGTGCGGCAGCTGCATTGAAACATGCAACCATGGGGCAATTAAAAAAGGAGACAGCAGCATTTATTTTATTTCTGATAATTGTGTTGGATGCGGGGAATGTATTACCGAATGCAAATACGGGGCAATACATCCCAAATTTAAAAAAGAGGTAAAGAAACTACAGGAAAAAATGATTGAATACCTGAGAGGTATTGTAAAGGGAAAAGAAGACAAGATTGTATATATTAATTTTTTAAACGATATAACTCCGCATTGCGATTGTACTTCTTTTTCTGAGGTTCCATTTGTTTCAGACCAGGGTATATTAATCTCAGGTGATCCCATAGCGATTGATAAGGCATCAGCAGATATTATAAATTCGGCTCCCCTTAACCCAGACAGCCCTTATAGTAAAAACGGAGAGGGAAAAGATAAATTTGAAATGATTAATGAGGATGTAAGCTGGAAATACCAGATTAGCTACGGGAAGGAAATGGGAGTGGGAAACAGCAGCTATGAGATTATAGAGATTTAAAGACAGTTATAAAAAAGGATAGGCTTAATAAACAGGGCCAGGCAGCTAGAAAAATATCTTATCCTTATCTTCTATCCTCAGCCAGCTGTAGAGTTCCTCTAGTTTGGAATTCAAGAATCTGTTGTCTGGCTGCTGGAGGACTTTTCTATCGAATCCATTAACAGCATACTTTACGAATTCCTTCAATATAGGGGCGATTTTCCTGTTTTTACTCTCTGCTACCAATATCAGGGCTTCTATGAAAGTGGCAATTATGGAAATGTGGTCTTGGGAAAGATTTAAAATTTTATAAAAACTTGCATAAATTATATCCTCAAAACACCTTTCGTTAAGTATAAGGCGTAGGTTACCTTCTTGGTCATAAAAATATTTTCTCCCCTGGCAGTAATTGCATATCTTGGTTAATATAATTCCAATATTCCGGATTGCCAGCATAGCAGTGTTGGGGTCATTTATGCTTGGCGAAATAGCCCGTAGGGCAATTTCTTCCAGCTTCTGGATTCCAAAGTCCAGGTCCTGTATAGTACTTTTATAATTACCAATATTAATATATTTAGAGTAACTTTCCCTTATTTTTTCATCTTTTTTAAAATTCCAAATTATAATATATGGTGTGGACTGGCTTACATAATCTCCAACTTTTTTTGTAGTTTCGATTATTATATCCTTTCCCTTTGCATACTTTATCAGACCTTCAATGTCAATATGCTGGATGTGGCCGTATTTGTGGGCGGTTACCTGTTTAGAGTTCCTTTTATGCAGATTTATAATTCCTTCCCTTACATTTGATAAAACTTTTTCATTGTTCTTTAAGCTTTTAATATTATTTTGTTTTCTTTTTAAGGTGGTCAATATTTCCTGGCTTAAATCTTCAACTAAATTATTAATTTGTATTGAGTTTGTTATATATTGAAGAAACCTTATAAAATAGCCTATGCTAATAAGAGACAATACTATGGCAAAGAAAGGGGAAAAAACAAAGGTTTCAGGCTCTCTTTCGTGCATGAATAAAAGGGAGACTATGGAATAAGTAAACCCTGATATAAATACCCCTAGTACAATTTGAGTAAGTTTGTCGGATATAAAGTTTTGGAGCGTCCTGGGCGAAAACTGGGAAGAATATATTGACAGTACTACCATTATTGTAGAGAAAGTAATGGTGGTCATTGTAAGGAGCGCAGTAGCAATAACTGTTAGTATTGCTCTTCCCAGGGTTACGCCAGTAAGAGCGAAAGCCGGTAAAAACTTCTGGAAATCTTCCTGGAAGGTGGTATCAATGGTGACGGTAATAAATGATAGAACTATGGAACCAAAAATAAACAGGCTAGGGACAAACCATATACTTTCTTTATACCTGAGTATTATTTTCCTAAACAATTTATGCTTTCATTGTATTTATTTTTAAAACATTTTTTCTTTTTAAGATTCTATAATTTTATAATATTTTTTAATTTTTTTTAACTTCGCTAATATTTTTCTCACTGCTTTTTATTGTTATATATTATAAAATAATACAAGAAGCAAATTTTAAAAGGAAAGGGATGTAAAATGAATATTTTTAATAGAATTATCGTGATTATATTGCTGCTATTCTTAGTTGTTTTTTCTATTGTATCTTTTGTGAACATATTTGCTAATTTATATAATATTTCTGATATAGCTGACAGGATTGTAAATTATGTAGCAAGTGCAAACCAATTTATTCTGGCCTTAGTATTATTATTGATTGTAATTGTGGGTTTAGTCCTTCTTGTATTCGAATTTTACAGGCGGAAACCAAAAGCTGCAAGTATTTCAAAGGATCAATCAGGAAAGACAATGATAACCCTTAAAACAGTATCTAAGCAGGTAAGGGAGAAATTACTCCCCCTTGACAATGTTATTGATCCTAAAGTAAAAGTTATTCCTAAAAAAGAGGGAATAATAATAAATATTTATTCTAATTTGGTAAAGGGGGATAATGTAGCAGACAGGACCCAAGAGATAAGAAGAGCAGCTAGCGATTTTGCTTCCAAGGAATTAGGGTTTACAGTGCTTAAGACCAATTATACTGCAACTGGCTTTATTACTAGAAAAGAGGAAAAAGAAGAGGAAGAAAAAGAAGTGGAAATAAAGGAAACACCAGAAGAGGAAAAGGAAGAAAAGCCTGATAGCGGAGAAGAGTAGAAGGCCAGGGGCTGGTGTATGAATTGGTTACTTCAGCAGCATCCTTTTTGAGTTAAGTTTTTTGTGTTCTTAAGTTTGCCTGCAAAAAATGCTTAATATATTGTATTAATAGTTATATACTTAATAGTATAAGTAAAAAAATAGAGGGCAATGGATAATGGATAATCAAAATGATGAAGAAAAGAAGAAAAAAGAAAGAAAAAGAATATTTGCCATAATAGGTATTGCTGCCGGTCTGGCAATTATAATAATTATTATAATTTTACTTCTCTTAACTTTTTGCCGCAATAAGGATATAGAAGAGACAGTTATCGAAACAGAAGAAGAAATTGCCTTGGCGGTAGAAACTGAAACTGAAAGCTTAGTGATTGAAGAAGACACAAACGGAAGCGAAGAAGATTTAGAAGAAGAACCTGAAGGCGTAGAAGAAGAACCTGAAGGCGTAGAAGAAGAACCTGAAGAAGAGCCGTTGCCCGATAATGGAGAGGCAGAGGAAATAGCCGAGGGAGAACCGGAGGCGGATGAAGAAATAATTGAAGTTGCACCAACTATATCTATTGAGATTATTGAAGGACCTCTTTATTCTTCTGCTGATGGTGTTTGCTATTACAGGGTAGAGGCTACGGTAAGCGGTATTCCAAGTCCTGAAATTGAATGGAGCAAGGATGACAGTTTAGCAGCTTTCGGGGAAAACATTGCACAGGTAAATTTGCATGATATAAATGAAACTTATACTTTAATTGCTGCAGCAGAAAATGTTGCCGGAATAGCTACAGATTCTATAGAATTAAGTTGGGGATGTAACCGCTCACCAATTATTGATGAAATTACATTAATGGGGAACCATTATACAGAAGTAGAATATATGGTTTCTGTTTCGGCCTCTGACCCAGATGGCGATGTCCTTAGCTATAGCTGGAGTATAGACATGGGAACAATTGAAAACCCCGAGACAAATCCCATTGAGTGGACAGCGCCAGATGAGCCAGGCACTGTAAATATGACTGTAACAGTTACTGATGGCAGAGGAGGAACAGACTCCATGACCGAATCAGTAGAAGTAATTGAGATGAATAAATCACCCGAAGCTGGTGAAATAGAAATTTATGAAAAGGGAGATACCACTCCTGTAAAATTTGTTTTCACAGATCAGGAATATGAATTGTTTATAGAAGCTTCTGACCCTAATGATGATCCTTTAATTTACACTTGGGAAGTTAGCGGGGGAACAGTCGCTAATAAAAATATGAATCCCGCAACTTGGACAACCCCATCATCTATGGGGGATTATGTTGTAAAAGTGAAAATCAGTGATGGCAGGGGCGGCTCAATAGAAAAGACCAAAACAATAGAAGCAAAGTACTATATCTATTAAAACATCCAAATAAGATACCAGAATTTAACTATACCTAAAAGGTAACCATAAAATAGATTGCCTATGCACTAAAAGGATGGAGCAAGAGGTGTCTAAATTGATATAAAAATAAAACTTATGTTTATTTAAATTTTTTTCTAAGCTTTTTTAGTTTGGAGTTAAGGTCATCTTTTGATTTCCTATTATAATTTCTGCTGCTATCATCTCTAGAAAAGTTTCTATTTTTTCTCTCCTTTGCTTCATTTACAATGATAGTTCTGTCCTTGAAGGAAGACTGATTGAATTTTTCCATAGCCTTTTTTGCTTCTTCTTCTGTTTCCATCTCCACAAAACCAAAACCTCTAGATTTACCATCAGATCTGGTTATAACTTTGGAGTAAGTGACTTTTCCTTCACTTGAGAATAAGTCTTCAAGCTCTTTGTCTGTAGTAGAGTACTCTAAATTCCCTACATATAGCCTTTTATTCATTTAGCTGTCCTTTCTCTTTTGATAATTGTTACTAATAGGCGTTAAGGTCGCAAAAAAATTAATAAAACTAAAATGTGGAGTTAGCGGGTAAAATATTTCTTTATAATTATTGTCTTTTGCTGATACCTACTTTTGCTTAAATTAAATAACAGGTAAATATTATATACAATTATTAAATTAATGCAAATTTCCTGCAGTTCTAGCTGGTGTAACCGGTATGCCGTAAGTTTTATTTCCCTTTTTCTATTACTTTACTGATTTCATTTAATTTTTGTTTAATTTTTTCTATGTCTTTTTGTGTTGGAACATCAAAACGGCTTAGAATTTCTTCAATTTTTGATTCAAATTCTTTTTCTTTAGCTTCTTTCCTTATAATTCTTCTTTTTCTAATATCTTCTGATGTTTTTTTATATTATTTATTATCTTTTCTTCAGCTTTTTTATCTAGTTTCTCCCCCTCCTTTATTAAGCCGTCTATGGTCTTGTTGGCTTTTTCTTTTATTTCTTCACTATTCTCTTTTGCCTTCTTCATAAGCTCTTTTATAAATTTCTCCTGTTTTTCTTTTAGCAGGTCCCCTTTTTTTACTAGGCCTTTTGCAATATTCTTAGCCTTTTCATAGCTTAAGCTGGCGATACCTAAGCTTGCAAGGTAGGCCTTTTTAGGTTTAGACATATTAATCCCCTCCTTTTCTTACATATAATGATAATGTTTTTGGTTTTATAGATATATAAATTTTAATTATTTGCAAAGGGTGGCAATAGGTAGCCAATGGCAAAACTTAATGGATAGTAAAAGAATTAATTACATGCTTATTTGTTTTTTTAAATTTAGGGCAAATTCTTTAGCATCTTCCAAATCTTGGCTATTAGGCCTCCCCTTATTGATGCCTTCCGGGCTTAAAGCAGTATCAAAACCTAAACAGCTAAACTCACCAACAACTTTTAAACCCTTGTTTTTAAGTTCCTTTTTAAAATAATTATGGGCTTTGGCACTATAGGTTTTAGATCCGGTAGTTGAAAAAATAAAGACTTTTCTGCCATTTTGGTTTGGCAGGTTTCTAACAATTTTATATAAATCCTCATGCAAATTACCGTGGTAAACTCCCGAGCCCAACCCTATTAGCTGGTAGTTATTGAGTTGGTTTGGCTCTATATCTTTAGCTTCTTCTATTTCAGAGTCTAAATTTTTAGCAATAACTTCTGCTATTTTTTTTGTATTATTATGGTGTTCTGAATGATATATTGTTATTGAATTCATGGTCCTCCTTCATATGTAAAATATTTTTTTAAAACAGTAATCTAATATTAATAAGAAGTCTGGTCAAACATTCTACCATAAATATTGGATTATTTTTTAATTTGTATGTAAAAAACATAGAATAAGGATTTAATAACCCCTATTTTATAAATTAATAATGTTGAATTTCCTAAATTTGATAAGGACATAGAAATAAAAACAGATAGCAGTGGTTTACATTTAATGTACATGGATTTGAAGGCCCAGCATAAATTTAAGAAAAACTGCATGAAATCGTTAAAAAATAAGTAAATTAGCAGCAGGATAGAGCACCAGGGAAATAAAAGAAATTGAAGGTATGTTTAAA
>CAYREF010000031.1:0-22686 GCA_964423265.1 uncultured Actinomycetota bacterium | reverse complement strand
ATTAAATTTATATAGAAATGGTAAAATTTATTTTATGCAATTTTTGAAAGGGTACCTTATAACTACAATTTCTGTTACCTTGGAGGGAGTAGGCCTGCTTTTCGGCGGCAAGCTTACTGACCAGTTTGGCTGGAAAAAAATTAATAATATTGAGTACAGTGAGCGCTGTCTGTTTTGTGGCCTGCGGGTTTCTGGGAACTTCTAAAATTATTGCTTATTTTATAATTGTAGCTAATTTCTTTAGCGTGGGGCAATCCCTGCAATAAATTCCATGGTGGCTGATATTACAGACCAGGAAAAACAGGGAAAATGCTTACTCTTTAATATATCTGGCCACCAATGTAGAGATTGCCATAGGGCCGCTGATTGCCGGTTTTCTTTTCACCAATTATCTTACATGGTTCTTCATAATTGATGCTTTAACCACTTTTGCCTCCCTTATGCCTATTATGATATTTGTAAAGGAAACCCTCCCTTCAAAACAAAGCATGGATATGGTGGACAGTGCCAGCCAAAAAAGCTAAAGCAGGAGACGTGGTGGCGGTATTGTTCAAAAGGCCAGTGCTGCTCTTGTTTTCTGCAGCTTTTATAATTTATGCATTTGGCTTGCCTATTTATATCAGTGAAATATTTAAGGATGGGGCCAAGTATTACGGTATAATAATAAGGGTAAATGCTATAGTAGTGGTGGTGGCGACCTTATTTTTAATAGAATTTATGAAAAAGAACAAGCCTCTTGTTAATATAACCATAGCAGGACTGCTTTTTGCGGTGGTCTTTGGTATGATATTTTTTATAAAGTTATTTGCTTTTTTTATAATATCAATCATTATATGGACTTTAGGAGAGATAATTAGTACGGTAAACTCCAATGTTCTTATAGCAAATTATTCTCCTATTTCCCACCAGGGAAGGTTTAATGCAGTTATAACATTTATAGGGCAGGCGGGCTTTGCCATTAGCCCGCTGGTGTTCGGAAGACCGATAGAGGTTATTGGCAGCAGGAATATATGGCCTATTATGTTTTTGCTTTCTATTGTTGCTTCCATTTTTATGTTTGGCCTGTATTTTTATTAAAAGAAAAGATCTCCTGCTGCTTAAATTATTATTTATAAGATTGTAAGGGGCTTTATGAATTATTCAAGTAAAAAACTTAACCCGGATTCTTCAATATCTATTACTGTATTCTGGATACTGTTTTCCCTTTTTTTAATAATGTTTTTCATGTTTTTGCTTTCTTCTGTTTTTCCGCCTTTTAGGGGATATTCCAGATTCCTTTTCTTATTTGTTTATTCAATATTTCTAATGTTGGGTATCACCCTTATTGTCTTAACCTTAAAAGAGAAGATAAAAGGGGCGTTAAAAATTTTTTTGATAATTACCGGTTCTTCTACTATTGCAACCATTCTGGGGATATTTATTCACAATTTAATTTCTGCTGTAATGGGGGATTATTTTTTCTTTGCAATTGGAAATTTTGTGGCTCCCATTTGCTTTATTGCCGGGAGCATTGGCTGTATGGTGAACCTTTCGAAAATAAAAGGAAAAAAGAAATAGAATATCTGGCGCTGGTTGCTGTAACAGGGTCTGCAGTTATATGGGGAATTTATCTAAAACCGGATAAATGTTATCATATCTCAATCTCTTACTTAAGTTTTTCAGATATGAAAAAAATAAAAAAATTTATAAGCAATAATAAACTGGCAAGAAGCAGAAGCATGCTATTTTTTTCATTATCCCAGAGATTGATGCTAGGGATAGTGATGAATCTAGTAGGTCCCCTGATTCCCCTTATTGCTGCAGACTTGAGGGTGGGGCTGGACTATATTGGGCTGGCCATTTCTATTGGCAGTTTTGCTTTGCTGCTTACTGCCCTAACCACCGGATTTTTAATTGATGTATACGGTTTTAAAAAAGTAATGTTTGGGGGTGGCCTGCTTGTAATTGCTGCAAGTTTTGGCCTATTTTTTTCATACTCTTATATTCTATTTACTCTTTTTTATTGCCTGCTCCAACTCGGAATAGGCACATTAGCTGTAAGTACCATGTCGATAGTGGGCAACCATTATTTTGAGGATAAGTCCAAAAATATCCTGCAGGTAAATATTGGCCTAACTGTCGGCGCAATAATTGCCCCCTTGATCGTCAGCATGGTGGCTGTATTGGAAACTAGATGGCAGGTGTTGTTTGCATACATGGTTTTATTGCAGATTATCCTGATAGTTATTTTAGTGTTTCTAAGGATACCTAAAGACAAGACTCCTCGGATAAATTTGGAGGCTTACAAAAATATTGTACTAAAACCCCTGATAATTTTATGCGGGCTTATGACCTTGCTCTACATCTCCACTATCAAAACTTTTTATACCTGGCTTACTTCTTACTTTACCATTCTTGATATTAGATTGAGCATAGGGGCGTTAATCCTGGCTTTTTTTGCTATTGCTACCCTGGTAGGGATGTTTTTTAAGAATTATTTGGTAAGGTTTTTCAATGAAAAAAAGTTGCTGATAATTAGCATATTTTTTTCTTTTGTTTTACTTATTCTAGTGCTGGTTGTTACTGACTTACTGGCAAAGGTAATATTAATTTTTTTATTTGGGATAAACATTGCAGGAAATTTTTCATTGACTTTTTCTATAGGCATGGATGTAGGATCAGAGCATTCAAATGCAGTATCCAGTTTTTTGCATGCGTGCGGGTATATGGGCGTTATAATCTTCCAGTACCTGAGCGGCTATTTTTCTGAAAATTTTTCTAAAAATAGTGTGCTGTATATAGATATTGCCTTGCTTTTAGCTCTTTTGGTCATAGCTATAATAGTTTATAGAAAAGAAGCTGCCTATTCCGCTAAAAATAAATTATAGGCGGTTATTTGGTAATATATCCCATGGCTTCCAAACCCAGTAAAGCAATTTCCTGGTCCTGGTCTTCGGTCCCGCCGCTTACTCCTATGGCTCCCATTGGCGCTGTGGCATCTTTGTTTTCATAAACTGGTATTCCACCCTTAAACCCTGTTTCGCAGCCTCCGGCCCAATAAGATGTTTCAATTTCTAACTCTTTTATTAGTTTACCTGCAATTTCAGTGGAGTCTTTAAGGCTTACTGCGGTAGTTGCCTTAGCCTTGGATAGGTTTATAGAATGCACATATGAATCATCCATTTGTTCAAGTATTATAACATTATTCATTGCGTCCACTATGCAGAAACAAAGATTTATAGACAAAGAATTTGCTTTCTTTTCCATAGCGCTAATAGCTTTTTTAGCGTCTGCAAGGTCTAAAGTTTTTACGGTTCTCATCATTTGCCTCCCATCAGGAATTATTATTACAAAGTTTATTTCGGGATACTTTAAAGTAAAAAGCATGAAAATGCAAAAGGAAAAAAATTCAATGTAATTTTTATTATATTAAATTCTTATTCACTTTATAGTATAATTTATTAAAATTTTTATTATCCAAATAGGAGGATAGATGGGTGGAAGATTAAAAGGAAAGGTGGCTATAATAACTGGTGGCTCTACTGGTGTAGGCAAGGGAATTGCAGAAGTATTTGTAAAAGAAGGCGCTAAAGTTGCAATATGCTCAAGGACCAAACAGGAACTGGATAAAACTGTAGAAGAATTAAAAAAAGATGGAGAAGCTATGGGCATTGTTTGTGATGTTACAAAAAGAGGGGATGCTGCAGAGCTGGTAAGCCAGACTGTAAAAAGATTTGGAAAAATTGATGTATTAGTTAATAATGCGGGCAAGAATCCTGCCAGGGAATTTACTGCTGAGAATATGACTGAGGATGAGTGGGAAGAATATTTTGCAATTAATGTCAAGGGTACCTGGCTTGCTTCAAAATATGCAATACCAGAAATGAGAAAAGCAGGCGGGGGTTCTATAATTATGATTTCTTCTATATCTGCACATATTGGCCAACAGGGTACTGGCTGCTACAATTCCACTAAGGCTGCACAGGAAGGCTTAGTCAAAAGCATGGCCTTAGATTTTGCTAAAGATAATATAAGAGTAAATGCAGTTTGCCCCGGCTGGGTTTTAACTGACAGGACAAAAGATGTAAGGCTGAAAATGATGGATGAAATAATTGATATGCATCCGGTTGGCAGAATTGGCCAGCCTGAAGATATTGGATGGCCCTGCGTATATTTAGCTTCTGATGAATCTACCTGGGTAACAGGTGCGTCATTTGCTATTGATGGCGGATACAGGGCTCAATAGGGTTGTTTATCAAACAATAACCTTACCTTATAGATTGGGTATGCATGCTAAACATACTTCTAATATCTACAAGCCTGGCCATGGACTGTTTTGCAGTTTCCATTGCCGGAGGGGCCAACAGCAAAAAGCCCGGGCTGTTAAATGCTTTAAGGGTAGCACTTTGGTTTGGTTTTTTTCAGGCAGTAATGCCGCTTATTGGCTGGCTTATAGGTTTTAGCTTTAAAAGCTTAATAGAACGGTTTGACCATTGGGTGGCTTTTGGCCTTCTCTTTATTATTGGTATTAAAATGATTTATGAAGCATTTAAGGATGCCGGCAAAAGGAAGAAACTAAATTTGCTTGAAACACCAACCCTGTTGCTGCTTTCAGTTGCTACCAGCATTGATGCATTAGCAGTGGGGATAAGCTTCTCGCTTTTGGATATGCAGCTTTTACTGTCTGTAGGTATTATTGGAATTTTTGCCTTTATATTCTCAATTGCCGGTTATTTTATCGGCCACAGGCTGGGCCATTTTTTTGAAAGCAAGGTAGAAGCAGTTGGGGGAATTATATTGATAGGTATAGGCATAAAAATATTAATTGAACACTTAATGTAAAAAAGAACTTCACTTCACTATATCCAGACAAAGTCTCCTTATAAAAAATCTATTTTTTTGCATCTTGCAAAACTGGAATAAATAGAATAACATTACTAATACTATAGTAATAGTATTAATTAAAATGGAGGATTAAAATGATGATGTGGCCGAATATGATGGGAGGCTTCTTCGGAGGCTGGGGATTTATATGGGTGATATTAGTGTTTGTATTTATTATAGCCATTATAATAGGGATTATACTGCTTGTAGTCTGGCTGGTAAAAAGGGCTAATTATCCTGGAGAAAATCTCAATAAAGGCAATGCTTTAGAAATCCTTAAGCAGAGATATGCAAAGGGAGAAATTGCCAGGGAAGAATATGAAAACATAAAAAAGGATATAAGTTAGATGAATGGTTTAAAGAAAATTCTTATATCTTCAATTACCCTTATAATTATAGGCATTACCGGACTGGTGGTTATTTCATTTGTAGCAAGCTCAGGCCTGGAAATAACAAACTTTGGCGCTGGGCAGGGATATAGGTTCTGTTCCGAAGATATAAGCCATATGAGCAGGGGATGGAAAACAGAAGCTACAGAGGAACTTACTTTTAGCAAGGTAAGGAAATTAACAAAAAGTTATCTTGAAAAAAATAACATGGATAATTTAGAGATAGCTGAGATAATGGAATTTTCCCGCAACTTCTATATAGAATTGGAGGAAAAGGATTCCGGAATAGGAGCCATGGAGCTGCTGGTAGATAAAAGCAGCGGTGCTGTGTTTTCAGAATACGGGCCAAATATGATGTGGAACCTAAAATACGGCATACATCAAAGCATTCCGCTTACCAGGGATAATATAGAAATGACAATAAGCGAGGAAAAAGCATTAGAGCTTGCTGAAAGCTATCTTTTAAAAACAAATAAAGGGGAAGAAGTTTCTGAGGAAGCAGAAAAATTTTATGGCTATTATACCATACACACGTTAACTGCGGATGGAAAGATAGCTGGAATGCTTAGCGTTAACGGCTTTAGCGGGCAGGTCTGGCACCATAACTGGCACGGCTTATTTATAGATATGGTGGAAGACCACTAAAAAGAATTGGCCTAAATCTACAATGTTTAAAGGAGAGCCAGGTTTTTGCTATAATTTTTTAAAGCCTGTTAACCTTATATGGAATTGGTAATATGGGAAGTGTATTTGAAGTAATAAAAAGAAGAAGAAGCATTAGGAAATTCCAGGCAAGGAAAGTTGAACCTGGCAAAATTAAAAAAATTATTGAAGCTGCCAGGCTTGCTCCATCAGCATCAAATAGGCAGCCGTGGAGATTTGTAGCCATTACTAAAAAGGACCTAATAGAGCGGATAACAAAAGATGCTTTAGGGATAATAAACAGGTGGGCTATAACTGCGCCCCTTTTGATAACAGGGTGTACTGCCCGCAGTAGCATAATTACCCATTATCTGGGTGAAGCAATATCTAGAGTTCCTTATCATATTATTGATTGTTCTATTGCTATGGAACATATAGTGCTGGAAGCTGAAGAATTAGGGATATCCACTTGCTGGGTAGGCTGGTTTAACAGCAAAAAGGTAAAAAAGATTCTTAATCTACCGCTGGGATGGAATATGAATGCGATACTGGCGGCTGGATATGCTGAAGCCGGATTTACCCCGAAGCCTAGAAAAAGGCTGTCCCTCGATAAGATTCTGATAATAAAATAGGTTGGTTGACAGCATAACAGAGCCAGTGAAGTAGAAGGGGAAGTTTAATTATATTTCCCAGCTCTGCTTCTGCCCTTATTTTTTCATATCCCGGGGGTGAGGGGCTTTTACTACAAAAAATTCCAGTGTCTCCGGGCTGTTATTCTGTATATTCATTTTCAAATCAAAAGGCACATTTACTATAGTACCTGTAGCGTATAGCGCAGGTTTTTCTTCCTGGAGGGCTATAGTCATTTCACCCTTTGTTATGATTAGGTAAACATTGGAATTAGAATTATGTACCGGCAATCTTTCCCCCTGGGGAAGGATCATATGGTTTATGTTTACATTTTCATCATTTACTATTTTTTCAATAAGCTTTTGGTTAGAGCTACTGAATTTATATATTTTTTCAAGCATGGCCGCTTGCTCCTTTTATCCTTTTAATAAAATGTACAATTAATTAAACCATTGATGGAAATTTCCGTAAATAGCAGGTCGCTTTTATATTAAAAACCATAGAGCCTTAGCTCTGGTGTAAAGAGGTGGCTTGCGAATATTGAAGGAAGGAATTTTTGCACCAATAATTTATAACTTCTACTAAAAATTATGGACACTGGAGTATAAATGTCCAAAATACTTCTGCCCATTAATTCTAGTTTACCTTGTAATAATGGATTAACATTTATATTATAAAGCCAATATTTATAAAAATTTTTATAGTATGGCTAAAAGGAATATAAGATTACAGCTTTTTCTCATCTTTCTAAAAATAGGGGCCTTTACTTTTGGCGGAGGCTTTGCAATGGTCCCTTTAATTGAAAGGGAGGTTGCCAAGAGGAAGAAATGGATTACCGATAAGGATATGTGTGATATCCTGGCTATATCACAATCTTTTCCTGGGGCTATAGCCATTAATTCATCTACAATAATAGGGTTTAGGGTTAGCGGATATTCTGGCGCTATTTTTGCTACACTGGGGGTGGTGCTGCCATCTTTTATTATTATTACCTTAATAGCTACTGTATTTACTTACATAATGGATATCGGCGTTGTGCAGGCAGCTTTTAAGGGGATTGGCGCTTGTGTGGTATCCCTGCTTATTGTAGCTGCAATCAGGATAGGAAGGGGCGCTGTAAGGGGAGTGGTAAGCATATTAATTACCCTAGCTTCACTGGCGCTTCTTTTATGGCTGAAAATACATCCTATTTATATCATCATATTGGGCATAATAATAGGCCTGGCAGTTTACGGAGCTAACTTGTTAAAGAGGAAGTTGTAATGATTTATTTTCAGCTTTTTTTTACTTTTTTTAAGATTGGAATTTTTTGTTTTGGCGGAGGCTACGGGATGATTCCCTTAATTGAAAGGGAGCTGGAGATCCATAACTGGCTAACAGAGCAGGAATTTGTAAGGGTAATCTCTATATCGGAAATGACACCGGGCCCCATTGCTGTAAATACTGCCACATTGGTTGGATACAATACTGCAGGCTTTTTTGGAGGTGCATCTGCTACTTTAGGGGTGGTGCTGCCTTCCCTCATATTGATACTTGCCAGTTCCCATTTCCTGTATAAACACAGGTCGCATCCCTTGCTTCAAAAAATTCTTTTTGGAATAAAGCCAGTAATTCTGGCATTGATTATAGTGGCTATAATATTTGTGGGAAGAAATACCATGCTCAGGGAAGGGGCAGCCGCCATGATAGGTGAAGGCGGGTGGCGTACTTATTTTAGTCTTGTTGATCCTTTTAGCATTACGGTTATGGCCTCAAGCCTTGTAATGCTGGTAATTTTTAAAATAAATCCTATCTTTATACTTCTAGCATCCGGCGCAGCAGGAATTATCTTCTATTACCTGGGTTTTATCTAACTAGACAATCATAGGAAAAGTAAAACTCCTGTTTTATCAGCAGGGCTGATTGACATTATTTAATGATTCAATATAATTAATAAATAATCATTAATAATCAAAAATAGTCAGGGGTAATATGGATTCAATAATAAAGAAAATCATGGATTTCAAAAAAGGAGACATACCGACCTGTGAGCCTTACCTTATGATGGGGGGTGGAACACCAGGGATAAATTTAGTTAGGGGCGAAAATATATATGTATATGATATAGAAGGAAGAAGATATCTGGACTGTACCTCCCAGTCTTGGGCTCTTCATCTTGGTTATTCCCATCCTGAAATAAACCAGGCTGTAAAAGAGCAAATAGAGCTATCAAACCATTTCCATACTGGCTTTTTTACTGTACCCCGTTATCTTTTGGCTAAAAAGATAGCAGAAATATTTCCTAAAAAAATGAATAGGGTCCTTTTTACCATTGGAGGCGGTGTATCTATTGAAGCGGCATTAAAGATTGCCATTATAAACAGGCCTCAGGCCCACAATTTTATATCTCTTTACGGGGGTTATCACGGTACCTCTTTCATGACTACGGGTGCATCGCATACAGGGACAAGGGCTACCGGCAAGTACCATGGCGGGGCAACCCTGGCCCATTTTTCACAAAATTTTATAAGAGTGCCGGCCCCTTATTACTACCGCCCTTATTTTGAGGTATGCAAAAAAGGCAATAAAGAGGAAGTAGACAGAAGGTGTCTGCATGAGCTGGAGATGCAAATAAAGTATGGATCAACAGGACCTGTTTGTGCCCTGGTCATGGAACCGCTGCAGGCAAGCGGAGGACAGATAATATTTTCAAAAAACTACCTCCAGGGTGTAAGGGATATATGCTCCAAGCACAATATTATCCTTATATGGGACTGCATACAGACTGCCTTTGGAAGGCTGGGTGAATGGAGTGCAGCCAATTACTATGGGATAACCCCGGATGTAATGGTGCTTGGAAAATCAATGGGCTCAGGATACCCTATAAATGCCGTAGTTATTTCAGATGATATTGAGGGCGTTAAAATGGATGGCATAGATCTTCACACCTTTGGCAATAACCAGGTTTCCCAGGTAGCGGCATTAAAGCAGATAGAGATTATCGAGAGGGATAATGTGCTGGACAATGTGAAAGCCGTAGGCGGGTATCTAAAAGATGAGCTTGTAAAACTTCAAAAGAACTGGCCGCAGATGGGAGATGTAAGGGCTATAGGCTTCCATATTGGCATTGAATTTGTAAAAGACCCTGAAACCAGGGAACCAGATTATGCGGGTTGTGCTAGCATGAGGAAGGAAGGGTTTTCTAATGGCATAATCTTTGGGGCAGGGGGTACGGGCGAAGGAAAAGCAGTTTTAAAGATAAAGCCGCCCCTCATAACCACAAAGGCTCAGGCAGATGAAATAGTTGAAAGATATACTATGGCTTTAGAAGAAGTTTTTGGATAAATGTCTAAAAACCTGCAGGCAAGGAGGCAGCCATGAGACTCCCGGAAAAAAGAATAATGGAGATGAAAAAGTTAATAAGGCTTGAAAAAATGGTAAGCGTAGAACACTTGAGCAAGCATTTTGGTATTTCTCCCATCACCATAAGGAGGGATCTTGCCCGGCTTGAAAAGGAAGGCTTCCTGTCTAAAGTGCACGGCGGTGCAATATATAAAGGAGAGCTTGCTCCTGAACCTGTATTTAGCGAACAGATAAAGATCCATACCAGTGAAAAAAATGCTATAGCAAAAGAGGCAGCTAAAAGGATAAAAGACGGTGATGCAATAATAATTGAATCTGGCAGTACCTGCCTAGCAATGGTTGGTTATCTAGGAGCTTACAAAAATCTTAAAATATCTACTGCAGGCATACCCCTGGCCAATGAGCTGTGGAAGTTATATGCTCAGAGAAAGGGTTTTGAAGTAAGCGTGTGCGGGGGAATTATCAGGACAGGTTCTGATGTATATGTGGGTCCCCATGCAATAAATTTTTTTAAGAGTATAAATGTGGACAAGGCTTTTATAAGCGCGGTTGCTGTCTCTGTCAGCAAGGGCATATCCAGCCCTACCCAATATGATTCTGAACTGATAAGATCTATAATCCAAAGCTCAAAGGAGACTTATCTTCTATGCGACAGTTCAAAGTTTGGCCGGTATTCCTATATAAATGTAGCTGGTCTTGACAAAATAGATGAGATTATCACGGATAAGGGCTTGGACCCGGATACAGCAAGAGAGATAGATGACATGGGAGCTAAAGTTACCTTAGTGTAGCATTTTTTAGAGGCTACCTAATTCCAGAGCTATAGCAAGTACTGGAAATACTAATTACCCAAGGCCAGCTAAACATGCTTTAGATATTATAAGCATATTGCTTTTTACGGCATAGCTAGGATCACAAACAATATATTTAATTTCCTTTTTATTATTCAGTTAAAAATTCCAGGTCCAGAAATACCGAAGATGGATGAAACTGGTAAAAATCTCCAATACTGTCGTTATTAGTGGTACTATTTAAGCCTATTTTTACCTGAAAATCAGGCTGGCCTGTATTTATTATAGTTTCAAGCGCTTCAACCAGGGTAGTAGAGGAAACTTCTAATGGGCTCAGGAACTCGGATATATTCACTGTAAAAATCCGCCCTCCTCCAACGGCAAAATCTACCGGCTCCAGGCTTGAACCATAATTGTAAGATTTAAAATCAACCAGGCTAGAAAAATCTTCGGGGTGGCCTGATTTATTTATATGGGTAAAGCGGAGCACTGCATTGCTTAGTTCTATGCCCCCCATATCTTCAAAATCAGAAAGGTCAAAAGTTAAATAACCCTTAATCTGTTTATTGTTATCCCAGTCCCCGATCATGACAATACCAGTCCTTGTTTCTGTATCCTTTATAATATAGCCGCTAAGGCTACTGTCAGCTTCAATGGAGACTCTTATGCTTTCAACTTCTCCAAAATCAAAATCTACACCTTCTTCATCTTCTATTGGCATTAGCGCAATACCAATAGTAAAAATATCTTCTCCACCTGCACTGTCATTTACGGTTACAATAATTTCTGCATCCAGGGCTGTAACAGAGCCTTCTACATTTTCTGGCGATAGCCATGAAAAAGCTATGCTGTCATTGGCAATCCTGTTTGTGTCAACAATTTCACCATGGCTGGGGGCAATGTTAAATCCCATTTCATCACCGTCAGGGTCTTCAGCAATTATGGTAAAAATATGGTTACTCTCTTCATACCTAACAGGAAGTGATTCTGCAGCCAGCAGGGCGGTTACATCATCATCTTCGTAATGCACAGCAATAATTTCTGGTGGGTGGTTATCAGCTGTGCTTTCCTCGTTTCCGGTGGCCTCTTCAACCTCAGCTTCCCCAGCTCCGGTACCTTCATCCGCAATTTCTTCCTCTTCTTGTCCTGTTTCAGTGCTGTCGGCCTCCTCCCCGCTGGATGTTTCTTCTTCGCCGAGGGTTGCTGATATTCCACAGAAGTTGCAGGTTGCAGATACAGAAAAAAGAAGTATGGCAATCAGTATTAAAAGGATAATATATTGTTTTTTCTTTTTCATAAACGCCTCTCTTTTTATTAAAATTATTTAAAAATCTAACTTTAAGCCAGTTATGCTATTGGCGCCTTGGCTTAATGCATTTTCCAGACGACATATAAAAATTGATAATCCAGAACTATTTTTATGCCAAATGTGGGTTTTGGTCTCAGATACTAATAAAAAATCGAATTCCGAGTTAGTTGGTACAGTATAAAGACGTTCTTTGATTTTTTCCTGCCTTTACTTTAATAATATTGGTTTATATTTAAAGGAATCTTTTTTAAAATCAGGCTTACAAGATTGTAATTTATGCAACTATTATACCTTAATACGGATTAGAAATAAATTATTTGCTGGGGATATATTGCTACTGCTGATAGGCAGTTATTTATTGAAATTAAATACAGTTTCAATTTAACCTATTGCAAAGTTGCAATGGAAGTGGATGCATAAATTAAATTGCTGCTAATTTTATCATCCATAACTTGAGTCGTAGACAGCATACCACTCATAATTATTGGGAGGCAAATGGCCATCGGCATGAGCAAAATCATCCTTGTAGCTAAAAGTTCTAGCTATAGTAAAGTATTCAGGCCTGCGGGTGAAAACTTCTTTGCAAATTTCTGTAATTTTTGCATCCCTGTAATAAGTTTCAGCTCGCATCCATATTCTAGCATTACAACACCGCCAGAACTTGCAGTTATGTTTCCGTCCTCTTTTACCTTTCCCAGATTAAGCGAACACTATAAGGCAGCGGTATTTATGGATATGGTTACTACTTTCATCCCCATCTTCTGGTATATAGATATCTTCATACCACCCTTACACGACGCAGTTCGCCTTTAAGAATATTTGTTTCTAAATCAACATAAAGATGAATGTGGCCCTGGAGGGGAGATTGGACGGGGCCATTAATATAAACTTTTTCTATTTTTTTCTCTTCTTTGTACTCTCTTCTTTTTCAGGCAGTGCAGGGGGCTTTTAAGCTGTTTTTCTGTTGCATTTACCGTTCCATCTGAGTCTGTAGCATCTTTATTTTCTTCAGATAAGCTTTTTTCAATGGATTTAATTACTTCCTGGGCAGTATCTCCAACTCTGGTTACAGCATCCTTTGCTTCCTCGGGTAGATATGAGCCAAAGCCTGAGACGCTAAAAAAGAAAATTATAACCAGCATTGATAAGAAAACATATAACCTGTTTCTTTCCATAATGTCCTCGATCTGTGGAATGGTTGTAAGTGTTTTAGTAAGAACAATTTTAATGTTATGCCTGAATTATTGTTTTGTCTAATAAACTAGGCATGGCAGTAATTTCCAAATATGAATGTAATTGTACCCTGTGATGCCGTTGAAACAAAAGCTGCCATAAAAACAGCTACAGAGACCTATGGCCCCTTCTATATTAGATTGGACAGGCCGGAAGTTCCAGTTATAAATTAAGAGGATTACAAGTTCAGGCTTGGCAGAGGAATTATTATGAGGCAGGGCAGAGATATTACATTAATTGGATGCGGTATTATGGTTTTTGAAATGCTGGAAGCAGCAGAAGCTCTGGAGAAGAAAAATATAAGTGCAGAAGTTATAAATATCCCTACCATTAAACCTATTGATAGGGAGCTAATAAAGGAACATGCTAAAAAAACAGGAACTGTTTTTACCTGTGAAGAGCATAGTATAATTGGGGGCCTGGGTAGTGCAGTATTGGAAGTTCTTGAAGAAGAAAGGGATATTTTTTTAAAAAGGATAGGAATAGAAGACACATTTGGTGAATCGGGCCTGCCTGAAGAATTGTTTGAAAAATACGGGTTATCCTCAGGTAAAATTGGCCAAAAAATCTTAAAATACATGAAAAAGTGAATACAGGTAACTTAAATAAATTTATAAATGTAGTAATTGCTGGTAGCCCTGAAACAGATACAGGGCAAAGGACGTCAACTCTAGCCCGGCAAATAAATGTATTTGAAAACATGGCTATAAATGGTATCTATAGCAATGATATTGATAGTGCTAGATTAATTTTGGCTGAAGCAAAAATTAGTGAAGATCTTGCAACCGGCAATTTGGATGATTTTTTAAATTTGAAATCTGATGTAGTGATAGTAACAGAATCAGTAACCGAGATTGCAACAGAGGTAGTATTTAAGGCTTTGTTCAATAAGAAGAATGTAGTAAACATGAATGCTGCTTCAGAAGCCCTGTTGGGGGATTATTTTAAAAATTTAGCTGAAAACAGTGGTGTTGTATATAGCGTTGGTGCTGGTGATGAGCCTGCAGTTACCCTGAATTTAATTAATTATTGTAATAAGCTTGGGCTGGATGTAATTTGCGCTGGTAAGGGTAAGAACAATCCGCTTAACCTTTATTGTAATCCTGACCATTTCAGTGAGAAAGCCCTGCAGCTGGGGGTAAGCAAACAGGGAATAACTTCTTTTGTTGATGGAACCAAGACTATGCTGGAGATGGCAATCCTGTCAAATGCTTCAGGGATTCCTATAGATAAAGCCGGTATGCATGGACCAAGCATTAACTTAGAAGATCTGCTAAATACCCTTATACCCAAACAAAAAGGCGGCATTCTAGAAAAAGTGCCAGTAATCAATTATGTTATAGGTGATGTAGCTCCAGGGGTTTTTGTTATTTTTTGTACTAATCAGGAGTCAATAAACCGGGAATTGAACTATTTAAAAATGGGCAAGGGGCCATATTTTTACTCTATACTCCTTACCATCTAGGAAACATAGAGGCTCCCCTTTCAATTTATGATGTAGTGTTTGGGGGCAAGGCAACCATAAATGTTAAGGATAAAATAATTATAACTGTAGCAACAGTTGTAAAAAAGGATATAGCCAAAGGGGAGAAGCTGGACAGGATAGGTGGCTATTGTTTTGCGGGTATTGCAATTGAGGGCAGGCAGGCAAAGGAAGATAACTGCCTACCGCTGGCTTTAGCCGAAGATAGTATTGCGGCAAAAAATATAAACAAGGGCAGCCTTATAAAGGCTGGGGATGTTATAGTTAAAACTGATACTATTTTATATAATCTTTACAGCATCCAAAATAAGTAAAGCTGGCCAATATTCTATATCCTGGATTGAATCCATATATTATAGTTCTATAAAAAATTTAAGCCTTATTATTTTGGCTGCCAAACTTAAGGATGGAAAACTAAACTATCCTGGTTGCCAATCTTTTTTTCAGAAATTTCAGTTGAAAAATTAATGTGCTTACCTGTATCAAGGTAAGAAAAATTGATCTTTCCATTTAATTTCCCAGACTGCAAAATATTAACCCCTTTAGACTGCAAATAGTCCAGGGTCTTATCATAGTCATCTACCTCCATCTTTAGATGGTGGATGGTCTCACCATAGCTGTTTAGATGGTCCATGAATATCGAACTTCCTAGTGGCTGTATTAATTTAAACTGCATATTTCCCAGTTTGCAAAAGGCAACTTTTATATTGTAATTTTTCTTTTTGCCTGATATTTCCATATTGCTGATATTATCTTTATTAAATTCTGTTATTTCCCAGGGCCCAATACCAAATTCTTCAAAGTCATTAATCTTTTTTAGGACATCCTTTGTCACTATACCTATCTGGGATACTCCCTTAAAAATAAAATCAAAATCTTTATCTTTTTCTGGATACCAGAAATCAGGTTCGGGCTTTATAAAATCACCTGTTACATTAACAATTTCAGCTATAAAGGATAATTTTTCAATAGTATCCATAAAATAATACATATTTTTACCTTTATCACCTAATTGGTGGCCTGACTGCAGGACATCAATATTTTTAGATTTAAAGAAATCCAGCGCCTGCTTGTAGTTATCAACATCAAACTTTACGTGATGTACTATCCTGTCGCTATATTGTTTTAAAAATTCTGTATAAATAGATGGGGTGAGAGGCTCTATATATTCAAACCTTATATCCCCAATATTTCGAACTCCTACTCTCATAGAATGGTATTTCTTTTTACCATGGATTTGCATAGCATTAACGTTTTCTGGAGAAAAATCTAATACATACCAGGGCCCGGTCTGGTAGATATTGGTAAAATTATGGAGAGTTTCTTCTAAATTTTCAGTTACAAATGCAACTTGGACTATTTCTTTGAACATATATGATTACCTCCTCGTTTTTTTTAAAGTATATAATGTAGGAACAATAATTTCTAGCTAATTTTATTGCCAATATTTTTAATCTTAATTCTGGGGTATTTGAAATATTATTTTATTGTGCTATATTGATGGTAAATATATGTTCTTACAATGCACAAATGTGCAATATTATGGAAAAGGAAAAATTTTTATCAAAAATAGCAAGGCTATATTATATTTCCAACCTTAACCAGCAGCAAATTGCTGATAAATTAAGCATATCCAGAACCAAGGTATCCAGATACCTTGACAAGGCTAGAAAAGACAAGGTTGTTGAGATAAAAATTAATTCACCCGTAGAGGCTTATGAAGAACTTGAGCTTGAGATTGAAAACACATATGGCTTAAATGAATGCTTAATAGTCCCTAGTTATGAAAACAGACAAGAAGTGCTCAGTGAACTTTCCAGGCAGCTTAATAAATTGCTGGAAAGGATATTAAATAAGGGAAACTATATTGGCATTGGGTGGGGTACTACCTTAAAAGATGTTACAGATAACCTGGAGTTTGATAAAAATTATGATGTAAGGGTTATTCCTATAATAGGAGGTTTAGGAAAGATTGGAACTGGGATACATACTAATTCCATCGCCAGCAAGCTGGCAGAAAAACTTGGCGGTGTTAGCTATATTATAAACACGCCGGCTGTACTGGATAGAAGGGAAGCCAAGGAAGTAATTGAAAATGACAGCAATACCCGGGAGATAATGGAGCTTTCAGAGAGAGTCCATATTGCAATCTTGGGAATGGGCGAGGTAGGTGGTGATTCAACGCTTTTAAAAAATGGAAACTTTAGCAGGGAAGAATTTGATTACCTGGAGAGACTGGGTGTGGTAGGTGATGTTAATTTAGTCTTTATTGATAAAACGGGAAATCATATTGATAATAGGATTGATGAAAGAATCATAAGAATACCGGAAGAAAAAATAAAAAAGATAAAAACTGTTATAGGCATAGGTTTTGGTAAAAAGAAGATTGATGTAATTTTAGGGGCCATCAGAGGTAAAATTATTAATGTGCTGCTAACAGATGAAATTACTGCAAAAGGAATTCTAAGGAGATGAAGTATGAATAAAAAAAACAACAATTACAAAATCAAAGACGAGTTTGAAAAGCTTAGTAAAGACAAAAAAATTGATATGCTTAAACAAATGTACCAGATAAGATATTTTGAAGAGCAGACAGAGCAATTCATAATAAGGGGGATGATACATGGTACATGCCACCTTTATGTGGGGGAAGAAGCAACAGCTGTAGGAGCAATCAGTGCTATAAAGCAGGATGACTATATAACTTCTACCCACAGGGGCCATGGCCATTGCATATCTAAAGGGGCAGACCTAAATTTAATGATGGCTGAACTCCTTGGCAAAGAGACCGGATATTGCAAAGGCAGGGGAGGTTCCATGCATATTGCTGATGTTGAAACTGGTAACCTCGGCGCCAATGGTATCGTAGGCGGTGGAATTGGAATAGCCACCGGCGCATCCCTTACCTGTAAGATGAAATATGGTAATAAAAAAATGACTATATGTTTTTTTGGAGACGGAGCTGCTAACCAGGGAATATTCCATGAATCGGTAAATATGGCCTCAATATGGGATCTTCCAATTATATATTTATGTGAAAATAATATTTATGGCATGTCCACTCCAACCAGCGATGCTTTTAATATTGACGGTATTTCTGAAAGGAAATGTGCCTATGGCATAGACGGCCTTACCATAGACGGCAATGATGTTGTAGAGATGTTTAATACTGTTTCACATTTTGCTAAAAGATGCCGGGAAGGCAAAGGCCCGGTTTTAATTGAAGCAGTAACATACAGGTGGAAAGGCCATTCTAAAAGTGACGCCCAGGTTTACAGGAGTAAGGAAGAAGTCAAATCATGGATGGAAAAAGACCCAATAAAAAGGTACAGGAAGCTGCTGATAGAGAAGGGAATAATAAAGGAAGAGGACGTAAAAGAAATTGAACAGGAAGTGAAAAGAGAAATTGAAGAATCAATAAAATTTGCTAAGGACAGTCCATTTCCTGATCCCAGCAGGGTAGAAGATGATGTATATTTTGTAAAACAATAACAAAGGAGATTATATAAATGAGAGAGATAACATACCTTGAAGCTATAAGGGAAGCAATGCAGCAAATGATGAGAAAAGATGAAGACGTTTTCCTTATGGGAGAAGATATTGCTGAATATGGAGGCGCTTTTGGAGTTAGTGTTGGAATGCTTGAAGAATTTGGAGAAGAAAGGATTAGAAATACTCCTATATCTGAAGCTGCAATTGTAGGTGTAGGGATAGGAAGTGCCGTTACTGGAATGAGGCCTATTTCTGAAATTATGTTTTCAGATTTCCTGACAATTGCTATGGACCAAATTGCCAATCAGGCGGCAAAAATACGGTATCAGTTTGGAGGCAAGGCCAAAGTTCCTTTGGTTATAAGGACACCAGGGGGAGGCGGAACCGGAGCTGCAGAGCAGCATTCACAAAGCCTTGAAGCATTGGTTGCGCACATACCAGGCTTGAAGGTAGTTATGCCTTCATGTCCTTATGATGCCAAGGGCCTTTTAATTTCTGCAGTGCATGACAATAACCCTGTTATTTTTATAGAGCACAAGCTGCTTTATAAGAATAAAAAATATATCCAGGATGTTCCTGAAGAAATGTATGAAATTCCTCTAGGGAAAGGAGATATCAAAAAGGAAGGCAAAGATATTACCATAGTGGCTACTTCACTGATGGTTCAGAGGTCACTGGAAGTTGCAGAAAAAATAAAAGAAGATGAAGGCCTGGAGTGTGAAGTAGTTGACCTTAGGACATTAAGGCCGCTAGACCTGGATTTAGTGATTGAATCAGTTAAGAAAACAAATAAGCTGGTTTGTGTTGAAGAAGCTCCAATCTTCGGAGGATATATGGGAGAAGTTGTATCAGAAGTGGTAGAAGAAGCTTTTGATTGGCTTGATGCACCAATACATAGGATTGCAGGAAGGAATTGTCCTGTGCCATATAGCTTGGTATTAGAAAAAGAAATGATACCCAGTGTTGAAAGAATCGAGGCTGGAATAAAAAAAGTATTATTTAATGCTTAATAAACTAATCCTATCTGGGAAAAGTTTTCGGCAAAGCTTAAATTAAAATGTATCCGCAGTTGTTGTATATTAAACTTCTGTGAGCATAAATTGTAAAACCCAGATAGATTTAAAAGTTTTTATTTTATAGATAACACCACAAAGCTTTATCCATTTTGTTAGGTCTTTGTGTGTATTCAACCGGATCCCGGCCAAAGCATATTCCAATTTTTTCATAAAATGAAATCATTTCTTCACTGACATGCCTCTGTTTTATTGCCTCAGCAGTAGGTATATAATCAATAGATCCATTGGTAACTCCCGTAACAGTTACTCTTGTGATATTATTCTGCAGGAGAATTACTGCTGCACCTGTGTCTTTGCCGAAATTTGCATCAAGGGCGCTAGTGCTACCGGAACGTACTAAATACCCAAGAACTGTTTCCCTAACCTGTGGAACTTCATTCATTTTCTTAACAAAAAGACCCTGTTTTTTCATGAACTTTGTGAAACCAGGATCATTTTTTATCCTTTTTGTAAGTTCACCTCTAATGTATCTTCCTGCACCTGACAGCTTTTTGTGCCCAAATGAATCGGTTCCAACTGAATCATCTGTAATATTTTTGCCCTTTATATCAGAAATGCCTTCTGCTGCAACTATAACATAAGTACCAGCTTTATATTCACTTTTTTGTACTCGCCTAAAGAAAGCATGTTTCATATGGTCGTATACAATATCCAGACCCATTGGTATCTCTGGAATTAATATGCAGTCTGCATCTGCAGCAATGCCGCCCCGGAATGCAGTATGGCCTGCATAACGGCCAAAAACTTCAATTACCATAACTCTATTTTGGCTTTTTCCGGTTGTCTTAAGTTCATTAATGTACTGGGCAATCCTATTAACCGCTGAATCCCCGCCGACTGAATAAGAATGGAGGTCTAAATCCATGGTTTTTGGGACATGTATACAGGGTATATGGTTTTTATTCAGGTCTACTACTACACTTCCTGTGTCATCCCCCCCCGGATATAACAAGGGCGCCTATATTATGTTTTTCTAGCCCTTTTGATATTTTGCCGTATTTGTTGCTGTCTTCAATTTTTGCTATTTTAACCCGGGTATTCCCTGCCTGTGAACCAGCTTCCAGTGAAGATATCCTCTCGAGTTTGTCTGTATCCATTTTTATTATATTCCCACTTTCATAGAGATTGTATAGGTCTGCATAACCGTTGGGTATAACATATGCATCAATGCCATAGGAGATAGCCATGCTTGCAGCACCTTTTATTACAGCATTTAACCCTCCGCAATCTCCAGCGCTTGTATAATTCCAATAGCTTTTCCGTCTAACATATAAAACCCTCCCGCTATTATATTTTGGTTAACTTAAATAGATATTGGTTTTTTAAAAATCTGTGAAATTTTACTAAAATATCAGACATAATTTAAATGTTATAAGTATTACAAATTCTTCTTCTTATTTATAGGAATCCAGCTGCCACAGTTGCTGCCAGTCTCAATTAATATGTGTTCAATAGCTTAAAAGTTTAAAATATTTTAGGCCAAAATTGTATTTTTATTTAAACCTTAATGGTAAATTTCTATTGGAATTGCATATATGAACCAGAATTTTTAGAAAATTACTATTTTTGGGTATACTGCATTTTTGGTTTCTATATTTATTTTTACAGGCCAGACTGTTATATTTTGTTTGTTGGACTTATTTATTCTTCTTTTTACCTACTTCTATCACCGTTTTTATTGCTCCAGTATAGAATTCATAATTTAGGCTAGCTCCGCCCATCCCTACTCCATTAATATTATCAAGGGATGCTATATCTTTTACAGAATCAAGGGTTACCCCGCCTCCATATATAAACTTTTGTTTATCGCCGGTACCCTTTCCATACCTATTATTAAGAATTTTCTTGAAATAATCCAGGATTTCTCTGGTATGCTCCAGCGGAGCGGCTTCTGTTCCACCAATTGCCCAGGCTGGTTCATATATTAACACTACTCTATTGATATCCTTCTTGCTTATTCCATCTACATAAGAAAAAAGTTTGTCTTTTATTACCGAATAATCTTCTTCCTTCTCCCTTGTAACAATAATTAGAACTGGAGTTATATTATTCCTAAGGCAGGCTCTGGTTTTTTTATTAATCATCTCTGCGGTTTCACCAAGATTATCTATTCTCTCAGGATGGCCAAGCAGGCAATAGTCTACCCCTATCTCTTTTAGATGCATGGGGCTTACCTCACCTGTATATGCACCCTCATCTTCCCAAAAACAATCCTGGGCTCCAAGCTTAATAGGAGAATTGGATTCCTTTAACATTTTTGAGATAGTGTAAAGGGATAAAAATTCCGGGAAAATAAGTATCTCTGTATTCAGGGGTTTTGGGAGCGTTTCAGCAAATTTTATAAGTTTTTTGGCATAATCAATACTTTCACTAACACTCAAATTTATCTTCCAGCCGCCACACATAAAATTCTTTTTCATTGCAGATCCTTCCAATTTTTGTTCTTTATATTATAATCAAAATAATTGTTATAACATTATAAATTATTATCTATGTTTTATAAAGTTATGTTTTTTCATTTTTGTTTTCATTTCATAAATTCGCTTCATTTTTATTTTATTCACCAACAGAAAGGAGTGCCGTAATGGCAACAGAAAACAACCCCCCAAACCGCCCTAATGCATGGGAAAACTGCCATTTCCCCCCGATAAGAAGAAGCCGGTTGTCATAAACAAGCAAAATACAGAAGAAGTAGCATTTGGCGAAGAAGACCAGCCCATAAGGATTGCTGTTTTTGCAGACACAAACAGGCTTTATTTTTCAGAGTATTCGGTAAAACCAGGAGGATGGTTTAAACCGCCTGACATCCATGCGGGAGATGGAGTTTATTATTGCCTGGAAAGAAATCCAACCCTTTTTGACCCAGTAAATGGGGATGTTATAGAAATGGAAGAGGGGGATGCTCTCCTTATACCTAAAGGGGTATGGCATCAGGCATTTAATTTCGGCGATAAGAATTTCCGCTTGATTACTGTTATTGCCCTAAAAGCATGGGACAGGGTGGATGTTAAGTTTGAAGGAAAGCCAAAATATTACAAAAGGGGGAAATAAAATGGGCAGCAATATAGATAACCTGAGCAGATGGCCGGTATCGGGAAAAAAGCAAGGCAGGACGGCCGGCTCATACATATATCTAAACAGAAGTGGCTAAAGGTTATACCCGGCAAAAAAACCACATACTTATGGGCTTTTTTATAAGCAATGACTTTGTGCATTTCGGAAAGCTAAAGATACCTGTTGGCATACACTCAGACCCTGAAACACATAAGGGTGACGAAGTCCTGTTTGTTATAAAAGGCTCCCTTACAGTACAGGTTTACCAGGAAGATGATGACAGCAGTTCAGTACTGCATAAAACATACAAGATAGATGAAGAAGAACTGGTGTGAACCCAAAAATTAACACAGCAAATTAACTAACCTTTAACCAGCTGACA
>CAYREF010000030.1:0-23132 GCA_964423265.1 uncultured Actinomycetota bacterium | reverse complement strand
GGTAAGTAAATACATGCCTAACCTATTCAAGCTTCGTGAAAGTAGGGTTGAATAATATCAGCCTATCTTTTTTAAAAAATTAAGCAGCTCTTTTTCTGGATCATAAAACTTATAAATTATATTATAAAGAGAATTAAGCAGTGGGGTTTTATCTAGCAAGCTCTGCTGCTTTAAATATTTAAACCCTAGTTTCAAAGTCCGGTAGCCTTCAGCAACATCGCCTTCTAGGAGCATGCCATGGTAAGCTTCATCTGCTTTAACCCCTCTTCCGATCAATTCACCAAATCTTCTGTTCCTCCCAGATTGGGAAGTAACATACAGGTCGCCTATCCCTGCAAGGCCAAAAGAAGTTGAAGCCTCTCCCCTGGATGACTTTACTATCTCTGCTATTTCTGCTGCCCCCTGGTTAAACAGTACTGAACTGAAATTATGATACTGACTTTCCCTGTAATTCATGTACAGTCCATCGCAAATCCCTAGGCTTACAGAATATACATTCTTAAAGGCAGAACATAACTCTACTCCTATTACATCCCCAGTATACTTTATGTTGTAATAACCGGTAGCAAACTTATTTATTACATTTTTAATATTTTTCTCTTTTGAAGCATATATGCTAAAGGTGGGTACATAGTAAGCTAGTTCAACTGCCTTAACCGGGCCACCGATAGAAACCCATTTAAAGTTGGTGCCAACATTTTCTTCATATATTTTTTCTGCAATCCTGCTTATGGAAAAAACTTTATCCTGCTGTTCCACCAGGCCCTTGGTTAAAGAGAATATGGGAACATTATCTTTAAGGTATTCCTGTATCTTATTATACACGGGAATAAACCCTTCGCTTGAAACAGCCATGAATATTACCTCTGCCCCATCTAAGGCTTCCTCTAAATCTTTTGAAAAGTATAGGTTGACTTTTGGATTAAGTTCCTTTTGCAACTTGGGGTGTTTTCCTTCCCTACAAAAGTCGATTATCTCATCATCCAGCCAGGTACCCCACAAATTTACATCATTATCATTTTCGGATAAGGGAAAGGTTATAGCGCTTCCCATATATCCAGCTCCTAATACTGTTACCCTCACACTGCTCCTTCTGTTAAATAATATAATCCTATATATATTGTAATAATTATTGCCATAAAAAATAAAGAAGAAAAAATTGACAGCCTCAATGCCCTCCTTATATCACCAGGTTCAAATTCTTTCTTTCTGTCGCCAATAAAAGGAGAAAAAATCTCCTGGTTAAAATAAAAAGCGGGTCCTCCAAATTGTAGGCCCAGAGCTCCCGCAAAGGCTGATTCTGGATAGCCGCTGTTGGGACTCTTATGTTTTCTGGAATATTTTTTTACTACTCTAACACTATTCCTTAAATTGCCCCCAACCAAGAAACTAAGGGATGAAACAATGCCGGCGGTAAGCCTGGAGGGAATATAGTTTAGAAAATCATCAAATTTTGCAGGGTAAAAACCAAAATCATAATATCTCTCATTCTTATATCCGACCATGGAATCAAGGGTACTTATTACTTTATAAAATACAACCAGAGGTACTCCACCCAGCAGGTAATAAAATAATGGCGCAATGAGACCATCGGAAGTATTTTCAGCAATGCTTTCCACAGAGCTTCTGATAAGATCTTTGTATCCCATTCTACCAGTTGACCTGCTCACAACTTTTGAAACTTCTATCCTTGCACCCTCTATGTCTTTTGTTGCTATTTTTTTGAATATACTGTTAAAATGTGAAACCATGCTCCTGTTGCATATAAAAAAATGTAGGATTAATGCTGACACCATACATCCCAGCAGAAGGTTTAGCTTTAGAAAGTAGTAGGTCAAAAGGAAGACAGAACCGGTAAAAATAATAGATACTAATACAACCAATAACAAACCTTTGAACCTCTTATATCTATTTTTTAAAAGCCTGCTTTCAAAATAATTTATTGCTTTTCCAATTAATATAACCGGGTGCATTATTTTCTGAGGGTCGCCAAAAATAATGTCCAATACAAATGCTATCAACAAAACAAATACCCTGTTTAAAGGAAATTCTAAAAAAAATATTTCATCCATTTATTTGTTTAAGGCAATTTATAAGTTTATTATTCTCTCCAGTCAGCCTAACGGCTAACCTTATGAATTTAGCGTCCAATCCCCTGAAATTGCTGCAATCCCTAATCAGGATCCCATAATCTCTTATCAGTATATGTTTTAACTCTTTAGAGTCCAGGTTTTTACCAGTTATCCTACAGAATATAAAATTAGCAGTAGGCTTAAATGGCTTAAGCCATATGATCTCTTTTAATTTACTGAAAAACCTCTCCCTTTCTTTTTCCATAAATTCTTTGCTTTTTTTAATATATCCGGACAGAGCCAGAAATTTCCGGCCAACTATTTGGGCGAAATAATTTACCGGCCATGTTGGCTGCCAAGATCTAAGTTTTGCCACTAAAACCTTGCCTGCAACTAAATACCCGAGTCTTAAGCCTGGAATAGCAAAAAATTTTGTAAGAGACCTCAATACAATCAGGTTATTGCTTTTTTTAACCAAGTCTATGGAGCTAAATTTTTCACAATCTTTAACAAAATCCATAAAAGCTTCATCCACTACAAGGAGAGTGCCGTTCTTTTCACATTTTTTTAGCAAGAGCAAAATTTCATCCCTTCCATATAAGGTGGCAGTAGGGTTGTTCGGATTTCCCAGAAATAGCAAGTCTGCATCTTTGCAGTCTGCGGCCAGTAAAGTGAGGTCATGCTTAAAGTAAGCCTCGGGGCGGGGAAATACTAGGTTGGAACTGGTTAGCCTAGCAGCTCTTTCATATTCACTATAAGAAGGTATGGGAATTACAACTTTTTTTGGGCTTATCGTATTAGCTAAAAGATAAATAAGCCCACTAGAACCATTGTCTACCAGGATATTCTCTTGGCTTGCATTTATTCTACTGGAAATCCTTCCTACTAAGCCCCTGCTTTCTGGATCAGGGTAATGTATTATATTATCAGCCTTGCGGATAATCAATTCCTTGATTTCCTCAGATACCCCCATAGGATTAATATTAGCGCTAAAATCCAGTATTTGCTCCTGTTTTAAGCCATATCCTTTAGTAATATCAGATAGGTTCCCTCCGTGGCTGAAGTCAATCATTTTTTTTGGATACCCCTGCTGAATCAAAGGTTGCCATTTCATTTAATATCTTAATTGATGCTTCTGCAATATTTATTCCTAGTGCTGCCCCGGTCCCTTCGCCCAAGCGCATGTCAAAATCAAACATCTGCCTTAAACCCAATTTCTCCAGAATAATTTTATGACCGGCCTCAACAGAACAATGAGAGGCAAGCATATATTTTGCTGATTTAGGCTCAACACCTTCAGCAATTAATGCACCAGCTCCGCTTATAAAGCCATCTATTACTACTGGCACCTTGTTCATAGCACAGCCCAGAATTAGGCCAGCTATCCCCCCTATTTCTAACCCTCCTACCTTTGCCAGTATATCAATATAGTTTTTTCTGTCCGGCTTGTTAATTCTTATGGCTTCTTCTATTACCTTAATTTTGTTTTCCATTTCTTTTTGACCAATGCCCGTTCCCCTCCCGGTAACTTTCTTCACCGGGACCTTGCAAATAACAGAAGCTATTGCACTGCTTGAGGTAGTATTGCCTATACCCATATCCCCAGTGCCAATAATGCCGCATCCCATACTTAAAAGCTTCTCCGCGGTTCTAATACCGGCATTAATTGATTGCAGTGCTTGTTCTTCTGACATCGCAGAGCCCTTTAAGAAATTATTTGTACCCCGCATAATTTTCTCTGAAAAAAGCTTGGGATGTCCTTTAAAATCATGGTCTACTCCAACATCCACTACAATAACTTCTGCTCCTATATGTTTACAGAGTACATTTATGGCTGCCCCATTATTTAAAAAATTAAGCACCATCTGGGTAGTAACTTCCTTTGGGTAGGCACTTACTCCCTCGGTGGCAATGCCATGATCTGCTGCCATGGTTACAACATATTTCCTGCCAAGGCTCGGCTTTAAATTCCCGGTTATGCCCACTATCTTTTTTGCTATTTCTTCAAGCCTTCCCAGGCTCCCCTTGGGTTTAGTCAGGTTATCCAGCCTTTCTTGGGCTTTTTTTGTTAATTCTTCGTCTGGCTGCCCAATGCTTCCCCTTATTTGGTCAATAGTATACATTTACCTTTCCTTTCAATTTACAATAAAAAAACTCCCTGCACTACCCGCAGAGAGCTAAAAAATTTGCCCTTTCTGCCGAAGAGCAGTAATTCCATGTCTATTAAATGTTTCCTGGCTTATAGGGCTGCTGTTTTCCGCCTTCCCAGCGTAATTGCCAGTGGCCTTATGGAAAACATTGCCTAAATACAGTGGCGGGACCGCTCCAGATTTTAACTGGATTCCTTTTTTAAATAGACTATTTTATTTTCAAAGATTAATTAATATTAGCATAAAAAGAGGATAAAGCAATTTTATCAATGGATATTTACCTCCACCCCTAAAGGCAGGGTTTGGTAAAACCATTTAGCATTTTCAACAGATAGCCTAATACATCCATGACTAGCAGGACTACCAAGTTTGTCCCGTTCTTCTTCAATAATATTACCCTCTTCATCATAAGGTATGCTATGGAAAAGGTATGACCCGTAAAACCTGACAAAATAATAGGCACCTACATCATATTTTGGAAGCCAGGAATAATAGATCTTTTCATTAGTTCTGAAAGTACCGGTAGGGGTGGGGTGCTCTTCAGTACCGGCTGAACATACCATCTCCCTTATTACTTCCCCTTTATAATATACCCTAACCAGCTGCTCTTCTAGGTTTACATCTATTCTAAAATAACTGCTGTTTGTATAATCTATCTCTTCTTCCTGAGTTTTCTGCTCTTCCCACTCCAACAGCAGAGATTCAGTAGCCTGGCCAAATTCATTTACCGCCTTTACTTCTAGCGTATAACTGTCCCCCTCAGTTAAATTTATTTGGGCAATATTTTCACCCCAGGATCCATTGCTGTCATCCTTGCTAAAAATTATTTCTTGCAAAGGGTTGCCGCTAAGTGCAGCTTTTACCCGATAATAGCATATATTGCCATCCTGGGCATAGGAAGGCCCTTCAATTATGTCCAGGCTAATGGTTGGAGGCTCTCCTGAAGGCTCTGCCTGCTCTTTCTCCCCAGCAGAGTTTTCTCCAGCCGGTTCCTCTTCTTGGTGCAGATCTCCTTCACTTTCTTCAACCCCTGTAGCTTCTTTTACCTTATCTTCTTTATCTACAATTTCTGTATCTTTTTGACCGTAATTTTCTTCTGTTTCTATAGCCTCCCCATTTTGCTCAAAACTTGTTTCTTCCATGGCCGGAGCGCAACCAAAAGAAAGAATCACCAATACGGCTAAAAGCATAAAAGAAATCTTTTTTATCATAAGCCTATCTCTTTCCCTATTTTTTTCATGGCTTTTAAGGCAATTGCGGTAAACTCTTCCAAACTAAACCCAAGTTTTTCGCAGGCAAGAATTTGCTTCCGGTTGGCTCCCCTGGCAAAAGATTTTTCGCCGAACCTGTTCAGGGCAAATTGAGTATCTATAGCATCTAGCTTTTTCTCCGGCCTTATAAGGGCGGAGGCAACTATTAATCCTGATAGTGGATCAGCTGCATAAAGCGCTATATCCATTTTGCTTTTAAGCGGCAAGCCGTGGGCTTCGTTATGGGCTTTTATTGCATAGACAATATCTTTTCCTACTTCCTGGTTCTCTAAAATTTCTGCCCCTATCAGGGAATGGTTTTCGGGGCTCTCAGAAGTCCTGTCATAGTCTATATCATGTAGCAGGCCGGCAATTCTCCAACTCTCCCCATCATGATTTTCCTCTCTCCTCCTGTTAAGCTCCTCTGCAATCTCTCCCATAATAGCTTCTACTGCAAGACAGTGTTTCCTTAAATTTTTAGTTTTTAAGTTTTTATACAATAGCTGCTTAGCTTCAGCCCTGTCCATAATATCCCTTCTTTAATTTCAAGCATTATACAAATATTTTAAAGTTTTTACAGTTTTTATTAACCTTGGCAGGAAGGGCAATAGTAAGTTCCCCTGCCTGAAAGTGTAATTTTTTTTATCTTACCTTTACACCGGGGGCAATGTGCTTCTTTTTTTCTTCTTGGCAAAAGCCAGCTACCGGGGACTTTATCCGGATGGGCTTCCCTCTCAATAGCGGTGTTTAAAACATAGCCCATACTGTTAAATATTTTTTTTAATTCTTCCTCACGCAGGCCCTGGACTTTTCTTTGAGGGTTAATTTTTGAATGAAATAAAATTTCATCTGCATATATATTACCTACACCTGCAATAAATTTCTGGTCCATTAATGCCCCCTTTATTTTCCCCCTCTTTTTTTCAGCCAGTTGCTTAAAGCTTTTCCACCCTAAACTTAAAGCATCAGGTCCCAACTTTTTATCCTTCACAAAGTTATCCTTATCCTCGAGTATAGATACTTTGCCCAATTTCCGTATGCAAATATAAGAGAGTAAAGCACCCGGAAAATACAGGACCACTTTTGAGTATTTGGGGATATTTCTATCATTCCTATACTCAAACTTCCCGGTCATCCCAAAATGCACCATTAAATATTTGCCGTCTTCTGTCTTTCCAAAAAAATACTTTCCATGCCTGGAAGTGCCTTGAATCCGGTTTCCAGTTAAATTGCCAGCAAGTTTTTGCACACTAGCATTAAAAAGTATATAGTCATCCAACACCTCTACTTTTTTAATGATACGGCTCAAGCTAGTGCGGTTAAAATAATTTTTATATATTTCCACATCTGGTAACTCAGGCATAAATCTTATTTTATTTTTTTAGTTGATTCCCTTTCAACTATTTTTGTTTTTAAGTAAACTATTTCTTTTTTAGAGCTTTTTCTGTTTACAGCATTAAACAAAATCTTTGCCCCCACCCTTCCCATTTTTCTTTTAGGAAGGTTTACGGAGGTCATGGAGGGATTTGAAAACCTGCTGGCATCTATATTGCCATAGCCAACTACAGAAACCGAGTCGGGGACATTAAACCCTTTATCCTGGAAAGCCCTCATGGCACCCAGGCCCATAATGTCTGTCTGGGCAAGAATTGCAGTAAATCCCAATTTTCCATGGTTTAAATAATCAGTTATCCTGTTATAGCTGTATTTATATTGGTTTAATACTATATTATCTGCCAGGAAGACTATTTTTTTATTTAACTTAATTCTATTTTTACTTAAACCTTCCATATATCCGCTATATTTGCTTTCTGGAATTATAATTTTACCGGAGCTCCAGCCCACATAGCTTATCTTCCGGTGCCCTTTTTCCACCAGGTAGTCTATAGCCTCCTCAATTGCCTTTTTACTGTCAATAACCACTGAGGGGTAACCATTACCTTTACACTTACGGTTTACCAGGACGAAATTTTCCACATAACCTTCGGAAGACTTTCTAATCTTTCCAAACCTGCAGGAACCCCCTAAAAAAATATAACCATCTACAAACATGGATCCCAGCTTTTTTAACTGGCCTATCTCTATTTCCTCGTCATAATAGGTATTTACAACTACCGTCAGGTAACCTTGCCTTTTTGACTCTTCGTCGATTCCCTTGACCACTTCTGAATAAAAAGGGTTGTTAATGTCAGGAAGAATTATCCCAATAATGCCCGTTTTCTTCTTGCTTAGGCTCCGGGCAATTATATTCGGCTCATAGTTATATTTTTTAACTATTTCAAATATTTTTTGCTTGGTTTCCTCTTTTACGTGCCTTTCTCCGGATAGAGCATTGGAAACTGTAGAAGGAGAAACTCCCACTAGTTTAGCTATATCCCTTATGGTTAATTGCTTTTTTTTATCAGCCATAGTTTGCAATCTTGTTACATTGTGAAAATGATATGCTACATGAATTAAACATTCAAATAGAAAAAATTTAGGGCAGTTTAGCTTCCCTGCCCTAATAATTATTGCTACCTGTGCAGATTATAAAAAGCATCCAGGCCTAAATACCTGGCTTGAATATCAAGTTCTTCTTCAATCCTTATCAGCTGGTTATATTTGCAAACCCTGTCTGTCCTTGAAGGAGCGCCGGTTTTAATCTGCCCAGCATTTACTCCAACCACTATATCCGCTATAGAAGTGTCTTCGGTTTCACCAGACCTATGAGATACCACCGCACTATAGCCTGCTTGTTTTGCCATTTCTATTGCTTCTAGGGTCTCGGTTAGAGTACCTATCTGGTTCACTTTTATGAGTATGGAATTTGCTACCCCAAGATCTATGCCTTTCTTCAGCCTTTTGGTATTGGTTACAAAAAGGTCATCTCCTACAATTTGAACCCTGTTGCCTAATCTTGTGGTCAGTTCTTTCCATCCATCCCAATCTTCTTCGGCCATTCCGTCTTCTATAGAAATAATAGGATAGCTGTTGGCCAATTTTTCGTAGTAATCAACCATCTCCGAAGCAGTTAAAATTTCCCCTTCTCCTGCCAAATTATATTTTCCATTTTCAAAAAACTCAGTGGCTGCCGGATCTAAAGCTATATATACATCTTTTCCGGGTTCCAGCCCAGTTTCCTCTATTGCTTTTATAATATACTTAATAGCATCCTCATTAGTATCCAGGTTAGGGGCAAAACCGCCTTCATCCCCTACAGAGGTGCTCAACCCTTGCTCTTTTAATACTGACTTTAGGGCATGGAATACTTCTGCACCCATTCTCAGAGCTTGCCTAAAGGATTTTGCGCCAAGCGGCATAACCATAAACTCCTGCAGGTCCACGCTATTATCAGCATGCTCCCCGCCGTTTAAAATATTCATCATCGGCGCCGGAAGCAGGTTTGAATTAACCCCTCCAATATATTTATAGAATGGAATCTCCAAAGCCAAGGAGGCTGCTCTGGCAACAGAAAGAGATACCCCAAGCATAGCATTAGCCCCCAGTTTGCCTTTGTTCTCTGTTCCGTCCAATTCTATCATCAACTGGTCTATCTCCCGTTGGTTAATGGCATCCATGTTTTCCAGCTCAGGAGCAATTACACTATTAATATTCTCAACTGCCTTGATAACCCCCTTTCCGCCATATCTGTTTTTATCTCCATCCCTAAGCTCAACCGCCTCAAACTGGCCAGTAGATGCACCGGAGGGAACTGCAGCCCTTCCTACTGCTCCGCAATCCAGGATTGTTTCAACTTCCACTGTAGGGTTGCCCCTGGAATCCAGAATTTCCCTTCCGTAAACGTCAATTATGGTTGTCCATTCGCTCATAAATTTTCTCCTTTTAAAACTTATATTAACTAACGTATTATATCATATTAAATAATCTTAATTTTTTTAATACTTGAAATCTTTGTAAATAAATATATAATTTGTTTAATATTGAATTCGATATATATTGAAATGAGCAATAAGAATCCCATAGAGGAAGAAATAAAAAATTTTATCCAGCAAAGGATAGAAAGGGACATCAAAGATCCTAAAACCTTCGCCGAAAATATTTTTAAAAATATTAAGAAGCACTGGATATTCGGTAAAAGAAGTTTCCAACCCTGGGTAGAAAGCCCTGACATAAACCCTTTTGTTAACATGATTTTAACCAGGAGCGGCCTCCTTCCCCTCTATACATTGCACCTGCTAAACAAAAAAGAAATGTTCGGAAGCGAAATTATGAGTGAAATAGAAAAAAGGACCAATAACTGTTGGAGCGCTAATCCCGGGGCAATTTACCCATTATTAAAAGAACTGGAAGAAGAAAAGTTTGTTGAAGGCTACTGGAACCTAGAGCAAGATCATCCCAGAAGAATTTATAAAATTACCAGCAGGGGGAAAAAAGAATATAAGTTGCTTAAGGCAGTGCTTAAGTCACAACTAAAAGATTCGATTAATATCTTTTCTAAAATTTTTAAAGATATATTTAAAAATAAAGAGAAAAAGCAGGATATAAGCCATGAAAAGTAAGATTAAAATTTTATCTCTTATGTTCACTGTATCCATTTTAATTTTTCAGCTAGCGCTTACTTCATGCCAAAGGGATACAGAACCAGAGATAAAGACTTTTGTAGTAAAAAGGGGCAATGTTGTACAGACAGTTACTTCCACCGGACATGTGGTTTCAAACCAGCAAAAAAACTACTCCTTACAATCCTCGGGAGAGGTACTTCTTGCATTAGAAAAGGGAGATAAGTTCCATAAAGGGGATGCAATCTTTAAAATTGAGAACCAGAGGACAAAATTGAATATAGAAAATGCTGAAGAGAACCTAAAAATAGCTCAAAGCTCTCTGGGCCAGGCAAAGATAAACTACCAACAGGCCCTAGATGCAAACCATATAGCAGTCCAGCTGGCTGAATCTAATAAAGATCTGGCCGAACAGAATACACAAAATGCACTCATTGCATTAAACGATTCATATAGGCTGGCAAATGAATCCAATGACTATGCTGAAGCCGCACTGGATAGTGCAAGGACTTCCCTGGTTACTTCCCAGATTGCAATTGAGGGAGCAGAGCAGGCTGTAACCGATACCCGCAAGATATTGGAGGAAGCCGAAGACAGCGGATATAATGACACCCAAATTGCCCAATATGAATCAAATGTAAATACTGCTGAGAATAATCTGGAAAGCGCCCAGGCTAGCCTGGAATCCACCCAAGCCCAGGTTGAAGTTTCAGAAGCATCTTTAGAGCAGACCGAAGCTCAATCAAAGTCACAAGTTCATTCAGCAGAAGGGGCTTACCAGCAAGCTCTGATAAACCAAAGCATAACTTACTGGTCAACGCTGGGGGAAACCCAAAACGCAGAAAAACAAATTTTACTGGCACGGGAAGGAATAAACCAGGCAGAATACCAGATAAATTTAGCAAAAATTAGTTTAGAGCTTGCAAGGCTCGATTTAGATAAAAACAAGGTTATTGCTCCTTTTGACGGCTTTGTTTTAGCCACTAATTTTTCTCAAGGTGAATTTGCTTCCCCCGGGGTGACTGTTATTTCAATAATCAACAATAAATTCACAATCTCTTCCCAAATTGATGAAACAGACATAGGAAAAATAGAAGTGGGGCAGGAGGCCAGCTTTACCCTTGATGCCTATTATGGCAAAAACTTTAAGGGTAGGTTAACATACATATCTCCCATTTCAGAAAATATCGGTGGTATTGTGTCTTATGAAATTGAGGTGTTGCCTGAAAACAACCAGAATTTAATTCACGGCCTAACTGCCAACCTTGAAATAGAATCTATTAAGGCAGAAGATGTTCTTGTAGTTCCCACCAACTCTGTTTACGAACAGGAAGAAAAGAATTTCGTGGATGTGCTTATAGATGAAAAGATAGAAAAAAGGGAAATAGAAGTAGGAGAATCAAGCTATGAATATGCTGAGGTCAGGTCAGGCTTAAAAGAGGGAGACGTAATAGTTACTTCAAGACTTGAAAATGAGTAGCCAGCTAATAAATATAAAAAATATATCTAAAATATATAAAATAGGTAAAGTTTCAGTCAAAGCACTGAGGGAAGTGGATCTTGCTTTAAATGAGGGGGAATTTGTAACTGTAATGGGACCTTCTGGTTCAGGCAAATCCACTCTGATGAATATAATTGGCTGCCTGGACACGCCCACAGCTGGCAGTTATTTTATGGAAGGTATAGATATAAGCAAGTTAGATGACAACCAGCTTGCTGATATCAGAAATAAAAAAATTGGTTTTGTTTTCCAGACCTTTAATCTGCTTTCCCGCTCCAATGTATACCGGAATGTTGAATTGCCGCTAATCTATTCGAGATATAAAGGAGACCGCAAAAAAAAAGTGCTTGATTCTATCCAGTCTGTAGGTCTAACCGACTGGATAAGCCACCGTCCTAATGAAATTTCTGGTGGCCAGAAACAGAGGGTAGCTATTGCCAGGGCCCTGGTAAATGATCCTTCTATTATACTTGCAGACGAGCCTACCGGTAACCTGGACTCTATAACAGGGGAAGAAATAATTGCAATATTTCAAAGGCTAAACAAGCAGGGTAAAACCATACTCATGGTTACCCATGAGCTTGAAATAGCTAGGCATACCCAAAAAATAATATATCTGCGGGATGGCCTGGTATATAAGCAGGAAAAAATAGACAAACCTATAGATGCTGAAGAAAATCTAAGAAAAATGCCTAGAATCGAAGATAGGGTAAACTGATATGCAGAGATTTTTTGAAAATATAAAAATTGCCTTCCTGGCACTGGTCTTAAACAAGTTAAGGTCGTTTCTTACTATGCTGGGAATAATTATAGGGGTGGGGGCGGTTGTAGCCATGCTTTCCATAGGTACAGGAGCTCAAGATATGGTACTGGAGAATATCCAGGATATTGGCTCCAATTTAATCATAGTATCACCCGGCCAGAGGGAACAGAATCCCAGCTATGAGCAAATGCTAGGAACTCAGAGACAAGATCAGTTAAAAGTCAGGGATGTCGATACAATAAACAAGAGGGCTCAAAATGTAGAAGGGGTAATACCGGTAATTTTAAGCTCATCCATAGTATCCTACCTGGGTGAAAATTCTAAAGTAAGCATATATGCTTCCTCAGAGGCAGCTGAATACATTTACAATTTTGAAATTGAAAAAGGCGCTTTTTACACTTCCAGTGATATTGCAAATTCTTCTAATGTCGCTATTATTGGCCAGACAGTAATAGAGGACCTTTTCGGTAAAAAAGATCCTATAGGGGAGCTAATAAAAATTGACGGCAAAAATTTTACTGTAATAGGTACAGTAAAAGAAATGGGTACTGACCAATTTGGAAATGACCAAGACAATATGGTATCAGTGCCTATAACCACCGCCCAAAACAAACTATATGGTCTGGATTATATAAACCTTATTCTAGCAAAAGCTAACAATGAACAAGTGATTGAGGAGGCTACTGAAGAAATAACAAGGATTTTAAGGGAAACGCATAATTTAAGGCCTGGCGAGAGCAATGATTTTACCGTACAAAGTCAGACCCAAATACTTGACATAGTGGGAAACATTACTAATATTTTTACAATTACTATTGCCGGAATAGCTAGCATATCTTTACTGGTTGGTGGTATTGGCATCATGAACATCATGCTGGTATCAGTAACAGAAAGAACCAGGGAAATAGGGATTAGGAAAGCGGTAGGGGCTAAAAATAAAGATATCCTAGTCCAATTCCTGATAGAAAGTATTGTGCTAAGCATTAGTGGAGGCATAGTCGGAATATTATTTGCAGTTTCCATATCTTTATTGATAAACAATCTTACAGTGCTCAACACCTCAATTTCCGCATTTCCTATAATGCTTGCATTAAGCTTTTCAACTATTGTCGGCTTGTTTTTCGGAATTTATCCCGCCATGAGGGCAGCGCGGCTGAACCCCATTGATGCTTTAAGATACGAATAAATTATTCTGTTTCTTCTGTCTTTTCTTTTAGTTCATCTAAATATTCCTGCATTCTCCCCTTTAGCATCGCTATCCTGTCTGTCAAATTGGTACAAAGGCTACCGCAGCCTTCTTCAACCTTTTCAGCTAGTATCTTGCGGGTTTTATCTCCTGATCTAGGAGCAAATAATAAGCCAATTAAAACTCCTAAGCCAAAAATTATAATAAAATTGCTAAATATCCCTGACTTTCTCATGGGTATCACTCCTTTTTTGCTCTTCTTCTTTTTCTTGCCCTAATAATTGCCCAAATTATCACTATAATTATAGCAATAAATACCAGTACTGGACTTATAGCTATTAGTACTGTAACTAATCCATTAAGTACCCTTACTGCACTTCTTACTCCTTGTTTTAAAGCATCTAGAAAACCCCATCCCTGGGATGTTTTAATAGTGGTTGGTTCAGAAAGGTAAACCTCAATAGTAGAAAAATTCACTCTATCATCAATATAGTTCATCCTTCCCTTGATTACTTCAATTTCTCCCTGTACATTGCTTAATTCTCTTTGTACTTCCATGCTATCCTCCACAGATTTTGACTGTTCCATCAAATCCAAAAGCACTTCCTCTTGTTTCTGCAGGTTTTTTAATCTGCTTTCCAAATCCACATATTCCTCAGTAACATCCTGCCCTGATATGTTAATCCCCTGCACAGTACCCAAAGATTTTATCTCATCAAGCACAAAATCAAAACTTTCAGCTGGCACTCTTATGGTAATTCTTCCGCTGGTCAGTTTTCCCTCTGAGTCAGAATAACTTTCAGAATTACTTACAAAACCATTGTTTTTCTCAGCAAGGTTTGAAACCTTAAATAGCTTGTCTTCAAAAGTGCCTGCTTCTACTTCCAGCTCTATATAAGCAGTTTTTATGACTTTTCTTTCCATTTCGGGAATATTGCTGTAATCTGCTTCTCCTGCGTCCGCTACCGATTCGGTGGGAGCTTCCTCATAATCCGCTTCCGGAGCCCCGGCTTCCTCCATAACATATGTTTTCTCCGCTTCTTGCGCCTCCCCTAAAGGTGGAAGGGCTGAACAGCCCGCAAATAACAAAGAGACAACTAAGGCCAAGGTTGTTAAAATAATTAAATATTTTTTTTGCATTTAATGACCTCCAATATTAGATTTTTACCATTTGCCGCTCTTAATGTATTTATCTATAGACTCTGCTGCTTTCTTTCCCGCTCCCATTGCAAGTATTACAGTAGCAGCCCCGGTAACTATGTCGCCACCGGCAAAAACCCCTTTTTTGCTAGTTTTCCCTGTTTCTGGGTCCGCCTCAATATTTCCCCATTTGCTTAATTTTAATTCAGGGGTAACCTCAAGCAAGAGAGGATTAGGCCCCTGGCCTATAGCCATTATCACAACATCTACATCCATCTCGTATTCCGAGCCTTCAATAGGTATTGGCCTTCTTCTTCCTGAATTATCTGGTTCGCCGAGCTTCATTTTTATAACTTTAATCTTATCTACCCATCCATCTTTTCCAATAATTTCGACTGGGTTGGTAAGCAGCTTGAATTCTATGCCTTCCTCCTTGGCATGCTCTGTTTCTTCATCCCTTGCAGGCATTTCCTTTTCGCTTCTCCTGTAAACAAGGTAAACATGTTTGGCCCCCAGCCTTTTAGCAGTTCTTGCTGAATCCATGGCCACATTTCCCCCACCAACCACAGCCACCTTATCTGCTTTCTTTATTGGAGTATCGCTGTTAGGGTAATTGTATGCTTTCATAAGATTGGACCTGGTCAAATATTCATTTGCTGAATAAACGCCGTCTAAGTTTTCACCAGGAATATTCATAAAATAAGGAAGTCCGGCCCCGGTACCAATAAATACAGCCTCATAACCCATTTCAAAAATTTCATCTATAGTTAAAATTTTACCTACTACCATGTCAGTCTTTATTTCTACCCCCAGGCTTTTTACAAAATCAATTTCTTCCTGCAATATCTTTTTTGGAAGCCTAAACTCAGGAATCCCATAAACTAAAACTCCGCCTGCTTTATGCAGGGCTTCAAAAATAGTTACCTTATAACCCATTTTAGCTAGCTCTCCTGCACAGGTAAGACCGGCAGGCCCAGAACCAATAACTGCAATTTCATGTTTAAACTCTTTTTTGGTTTTTTTCATTCCTTTACTTTCCTTCTCCAGCCCGTAATCGCCTAAAAACCTCTCTAGCCTGCCAATGGCAACGGGCTCTCTCCTTTTACCAAGGATACATTCTTTTTCACATTGGTCTTCCTGGGGACACACCCTACCACATATAGCAGGAAGGGAATTTTTCTCCCTTATCTTATCTAGTGCCTTACCAAACTCTTTTTTGTCTATTAAATCTATAAAACTCTTAATGTCTATATCAACAGGGCATCCTTCTATGCATTTTGGGTTCTTGCATTGCAGGCACCTGCTAGCTTCTTTTAGGGCATCCTGTTCTGAATAGCCAAGTGCAACTTCATTAAAATTTTTAATCCTCTTTTGGGGATCCTGCTCAGGCATTTTTGTTTTAGGGGCTTTTTTAGCCATTCTGAAAACTTATCCTTTCTACCTAATTTCCTTTACATTTACATTTTTCCTTGTACAGATCATATGCTTTTTTCTCTTCCTCACAATACATGTTCTGCCTTGTAAAAAGCAAATCAAAATTAACTTGATGACCGTCAAATTCCGGACCGTCAACACAAACAAATTTTGTTTCTCCCCCAACCTCAATTCTGCATGCTCCACACATTCCGGTTGCATCAACCATAATAGTGTTTAAAGATACTATGGTCTTAATATTATATACTTTGGTTACTTTGCTAACAGCAGCCATCATTGGAGAAGGGCCAATAGCTATTACCCTGGATATATTTGTTTTTTTATTTTGTTTTCCAGTTATGTTTTTTTCCAGGTAATTATCTAAGAATTCTGAAACAAAACCTTTAAATCCCTTACTGCCATCATCTGTACACACATAAAACTCGTCACTTATCTCTTCTATCTTTTTTTCAAAGATTAAATAATTTTTAGATTTTGCCCCGATAACAGAAATGACATAATTGCCTTTTTCCTTTAGCTCCCGGACAATTGGCATTATTGGCGCAATTCCAACGCCTCCACCTACACAAATTACTCTTCCAAAGTTCTCAATTTCACTGGGTTTTCCCATAGGACCTACAATGTCCAAAATAGAGTCTCCTGCCTTTAATCTGGAAAGCATGCCTGTAGTTTTTCCCACTTTCATTGATACCAAGGTAATTAGGCCCCTTTCCCTGTCAAAGTCTGCAATAGTAAGTGGTATTCTTTCTCCTTCTTCATGAATTCTAATTACAATAAATTGGCCTGCTTTAGCTTTTTTTGCAATCAATGGAGCTTTAACCTCAAACTTGTCAATATCTTTGGCCAATCTCTCCTTTTTTTCTATTTTATACAAACCTATCACCAGTCCTTTAGCCTTTAGTATGTTTATCTAAATTTTTAGCAATCTCTTCTATAGATTTTTTAAATTCTACATCACTATCACATGGGGAAAAATCCTCCAGGTCAGAAGCCCTCACCTTTTCACTATAAGGCAATTTCCCCAAAATTTTGAAATCTTTCAGTTTCTCTTCTACCAGCCTTGATTCTTTAACTGATTTTATTTTATTAACTACAATAAATAAAGACTTAATCCCCAGGTCTTTAGACATTTTTTTTACTGAATGAGCTGTTTGCACACTCCTTAGGCCCGGCTCAACAACTATAATAAGCATATCCATATTCTCACAGGTTCCCCGCCCTAGATGCTCTATCCCTGCTTCCATATCCATAATAACTATCTCATCTGTGTTTAACACCAGATGGTTAAATAATCTTTTTAGCAGTACATTTTCAGGGCAGTAGCATCCGCTGCCCCCAGCCTTTATAGTACCGGCCACCAGCAGCCTTATGCCACCTACATCAATCCCAAATTTTGCAGGTATATCCTCTACCTTTGGATTAAGCTTAAAAAAAGCACCGTACCCACCTGGTTTAGCTCCTGTCCTTTCTTCAATTAATTCAGACATCTCAGTAAGGGGTGTAATTTCTGAAGATTTTTCCATGCTAACTCCCAATGCTGTAGCAAGATTGGAGTCAGGATCTGCATCCACTGCAATCACTTTAAAATTTTTTGAATAATATTTCGCAAGACAAGCAGCAAGAGTTGTTTTTCCAACTCCGCCTTTGCCAGAAATTGCTATTTTCATAACCAATCCTCCCTATTTACCATTTTCCACTAGCGCCTCCGCCGCCTGAAGATCCTCCCCCAAATCCGCCAAAGCCACTTCCCCCAGAAGAGCTTCCCTTGCTGCTACCAGACCAGAAAGAGGGCCGGTTGAGCTTTGGTATAGCCACTAGCTTTTCATCTTTAAAACCACAATATTCGCATACTCTCTTAACTATTTTTTCACCTTTTTTGGAATAGGTGGCTTTTTTTATTATTTCCTGCTTTGTATTTAACTTAAAAAATTTTCTACACTGGGGGCATCTTCTTTTAAATAAATTCACCAGAAAAATTACTAAGCCGAAGATGCCAAAGAATGGGAAAAAACAATACAAAAAAAACCACAAAGGCTGTCTTGAAGAGCCCGTCCGTTCCTGTACTGCAGCTATATTTTCTTCCCCAAATTCCAGCCCATATTCTTTATAAATCTCGTCTCCGACAAACAAGGCGCTTTCATAAAAAGCACTGTAGAAATTCCCTTCCCTAAGATTGGGGATCATTATATCATCTAAAATATTTCCGGCTTCCAGGTCAGTAATCACAGATTCAAGTCCGTACCCTACCTCTATTCTAACTGCCCTGTCTTCTGTAGATGCAAGCATTAATATGCCGTTATCCTTGCCTTTTTTGCCGATACCCCAATCCTTGAAAAGACCCACTGTATACTCTTCTATAGTAATTCCCTCAAGGCTTTCTATAATTACAACTGCTATTTCCGCTGAAGTTTCAGTGTCAATTTTGGCCAATAGGTTCTCCAAATTTGCAGAGGAGCTTGAATCTAATACCCCGGCATAATCATTTACATAACCAGAATACTCTGGAAAAACCATTTCTTCAGTATAAATATTCGGAGTAAATATAAAAGGGAAAACCAAAGTAAATATGAAAAATATAAAAAAGGGAATTATTTTTAATGCTTTCATATAATCAATCTAGATCTATATTTACATCCGGCGCAATTCCTGCCCCCTCTTCAGCTTCAAAAAACTCTTTTTCAAAAAAGTTAAACCATGAAGCAATAATATTTCTGGGAAACAATTTAATATAGGTATTATAGTCTCTAACTGTATCATTAAACCTTTTCCTCTCAACTGCAATCCTGTTCTCAGTTCCCTCCAGTTGTGTCATTAAATCCGAAATAGTATTGCTAGCCTTAAGCTCCGGAGTATCTTCAACCACTACTTTCAAGTCCCTAATTAGTGAAGTAATGCCCTTATTTGCAGACTCCAGTTCTTCAGGGCTCTCAGCATTTTGGGTTCCTTTCCTTGCTTCGGCAATCTTTTCAAAAATATCTTTCTCCAGCTTCATATATGCTTCCACACTATTTACTAAATTAGGCACCAGGTCTAGCCTTCGTTGATAGACATTCTGAACCTGCGCCCATGAATTTTCAACCTCAATCTCCTTTTCTACCATATTGTTCCTTGAGTCCACTACATAACCCATGAAAATCAGGCCAATAATTACAATTAATCCCACTAAGCCAAAAACACAGCCAAATACAAATTTCTTGCTCAAATCACACCTTCTTTTTAAATTATTTACAAACCTTCACCACTGCAGGCCTGATTAAAAAATCCTTTAACATATATCCTTTTCTTAGTACCTGTAGTATAGTGCCTTCCTTTTCACCTTTTACAGATTCGGTAACAGCAGCTTCACATAAATTTGGGTCAAACTCTTCCCCTTTTGGGTTTATAACTTTTACGCCTTCTTTTTTCAATACTTCCATCAGGCTGTTATAAATCATCAAAATTCCATTATAGAAATCATCATCCTTGCTCTTGCCAGCTTCAAGGGCTCTTTCAAAGTCATCAATTACCGGTAAAAGTTTTTCAATTAAATCTTTATTTGCTCTTTTTATATGTTCAATATTCTCCCGCAAAGTCCTTTTCCTGTGGTTGTCATAATCTGCCTGTAGTCTTCTTATTCTATCCAAATATTCATCCTCCAGCTTCTTGTACTGGGCCAGTTCCTTTCTAAGCAATTCTATTTCTTCCTGAAGCTCTTCTACCTCCATTTCCTTCTCTGTATCATTTTTTGTCATTGGTTCTTCTTCTTTTTTCTTTTTCTCGTTCACTATTTTCACCCTCCTAGTCAGTTTCTTCCGCTGCTAATAACAGTTATGTCTCTAGTGGATACTTCCTCATCTGTAAAGAAATATCCTGCACAATCAATTGGCGCAAAATGGAAATGGCATGTTATCTCATCTCCACTGCCTGCTGATATACTCTGTATCTTGACTGCAATCTTTATTTTTTCACCTGGCCCGATATCTTCTATGGGGGACCCTATTTGCTCAGGCTCTACCAGTGAAGTAGTTTCATCGGTAGTTTTTTCAACTTCTGTATCTCCTGTGGAAAGATCTGTTTCTGTAATGGTGGTTTCAGTTATTGTGGTCATTACCCTTTTCCCTTCACTTTTTTCTGTTCTCCTGGTGACTACTTCTTCTGTCACTGTCTTGGTAGTTTCATCCTCGCTGTACTCTGTTGTAACTGTTTTTTCAGTTATTCCATCCACCGCCCAGTAATCTGAAATATAAGTCTCTTCTATAGATTCATTTGAATAATAATACTGGCCACTATCTGCATCCCATATATGCGCTTCCCAGAAAGGCCATAATTCCTCATCGGTATCCGGCTCAGGATCCAACTTTATCCAGACCATTATAGGCTGCAGATCCACGGTAACATTTCCAGTATTGGTAATTTCAAAATATTGATAATACCATTCCCTCCTGCCTATAGTGTTAGCTGAAAATGGCGGTATATTTTCAATGGCTATAGAATATACTGGCTTGGGCAAAGCAAGTACATTGCTCGATATAGCATTACCAGCCTTATCCAGGCCCCACAATGTATAATAGTAGGATTTGCCTTCATCAATATCTGTATCAATATAGGTGGTCTCTTCCAAATTATTTATAGTAGCAATAATATCATGGGTAGGATATTCGGGATTTAGGCAAGGATCTTCTACCCTTACTATTTTATATAGATAAAAATTTTCATCAATAGCAGGAACCCAGCTTAGATGGTTTGCAGAATTATCATGATACCCAGCTAAATTAACCGGATTGGGGCTTGAAGTATCCTTGGTTACCAGAATATTTTTAAACTTAGGCCTGCTAGCCTGTCCTCCTTGGGCTGCCTCCCATATTGCTATTTCGTTTTCTCCCTTCGCAAGTTCTATCTCATCAAAAGAAAATGCTCCATCGCTATCAGTAGTTATTTGGCTTACTACCTTGCCATTTACTTCCAGATTAATATTGGAAGAGGGCAGGTAAGTGCCGTTAATATAAACAGTTGGGTTGTCTACTTTGGTATAATAAATCTCTGAAATTTCTTTTAACGTATCAGAATCAGTATAAACAGTATAATCTATAGACTCTGCTGTCTTTAAGACTACTTTAAAAACCGTAGGCTCGCTTTTCCTTCCCCCGGAACCCTTTGCAATTACCTTAATGCTGTTATCACCTTCAACTATTCCCACTCCGCTGCTGGTCTTAAAATACCCTTTTTGGTCAACACCAAGGCTTTCAACTTTCAATACCCCGTTTACAAAGATATCAATCCTATTGCCAGGCATAGCATAACCTTCAATAAATATAAGCTCTTCTGGACCGCTGGAATATATTATTTCGCCTGACTCCTGCGATATAACTACGGGGGGAGGAACCTTTTTTTCTGCCAGTCTTTCATAATCAATACTTATTTCTGTACCAGCATTTTCTGTATCAGAAGATGGCCTGTCTTTTAAGAGGCTGGATTCCTGCTGATAAGCGCAACCCAAGTTAAAGCTTGCTGTTATTATTACTATAAAAATTATTAAAAATAATGGCTTTAGTTTTTCCATAATCATTAATTAAATTTTAATATTATATTTGAATAAAATTATATATTATATGAAAGTTTTTTCAAAAACTATCTTCCATTTTTTATTTTCTTCTACCAGATATATATATTTCTTATACTCTTTTTGCTCCCCATTCTGGTAAGTTACCCTAAATTCAGCTACAACCTTGCTTAAATTGCCCTCGTAACCAAGGTAGACTGTCCTACTTATTTCAATATCCTCTACATCTTTTAAAATTTCATTAAATTCGCTGACATATTTTCCCCTACTTATCTTGTTTTTATCCTTATTTTGCAATAAATTGCTATAAATATAGCCGGGATCCTTGTTTTCCATTGACTGCAGAAAATCCAATACTGCTTTTTCCGGTCCTGTTTTAAAAAAATATCCTATATCTAGCTTATTGTCATATTCTCTACAACCTGGAACTATAACTGCAATTAGAGCAATCATCACAAATATTACTAAATACCTTTTCACTTTAGTTTACGCCAAAAATATTTTTTATTGATTTAAACAATTTTTTATTCCTATCTGTAATTTTCTTGGCTTTCTTAAGAGAGTATTCAAATTTTTCAAAATCCTCCATATTTTCCAGGCTGCCTCTTATAGTTTGGATAACACTTTCACCTATTACCTTTGTATTATACCCGCCTTCTAAAAGTATTCCCAATTTGCCACCTGAATACTTTTTACTCAGATATTTTATAGGCCTCATAAGCTTATGGTAAGAGGTGCTTTCCAGGGCCATTGAAGATAAGGGGTCCAAAGAATGGGAATCATATCCTGCACTCACAAGAATAAGGCCAGGCTTAAATTTTTCCAGCAGGGGAATTACAATTTCATGTATTGCCAATAGGTACTCTTCTTCTCCGGTCAATGGCGCAAATGGGAAGTTGAGGTTGTATTTTTCCCCTTCCCCCACTCCTGTCTCATCATAGAAGCCGGTGCCTGGATAATGAGGATATTGATGGAAAGAAATATAGAAAACACTGGGAGATTTATAAAAAATATCCTGGATTCCGTTGCCATGGTGAACATCAAAATCAATAATGGCAACCTTCTTTATATCATAGTTTTTAATAGCGTGTACGGCAGCTACAGCAACATTATTAAAAATACAAAACCCGCTTCCGCTGGTAGGAAAAGAGTGGTGGCCCGGGGGTCTCACTAGAGCAAAAAAAGTATTTAAAGCTTCCTGTTTGTTTAATATTAAGTCTATCCCTTTTACCGCCCCGCCAGCAGCAAGCAACGCACATTCATAAGTATATTTTGATACCACGGTATCAGGATCCAGGTACATGTAATCTTTATTGCTTTTTGAATATTCATATATCTTCTTTACATAGTCAATCCTGTGTACATATTCAATTTGACCTATCTCTGCTTTCTTGGGTCTTGTAAATTTCAATTTCTCCTTGCCATCCCATTTTTGTAAAGAATCAATAATAGCTGAAAGTCTTTCCGGGCTCTCGGGATGCTGCAATCCCGTATCATGTTTTAGGTAAAAATCATCATAAATAATATACATTTTATTTTTCTAGGTAACTGATAATAGCATTTCCAATATTCTCACTTATTTTCAACTGGTACGAGGA
>CAYREF010000029.1:21046-25312 GCA_964423265.1 uncultured Actinomycetota bacterium | reverse complement strand
TTCCTCTTGGTTTCCAAGTTGAGATGTTCCAGTCTTGCCTGCTATTTTTAGCCCTGGCGTTCTTGCGGGATAGCCAGTACCGGCTGGATCCTCTATTACACTTACAAGTGATGGTAGTATTATATCTAAAGAAGATTGAGAGATAGCTTGTTCTATCCATATGACTGGGTTAAAGGACTCAGTCCTCTGTCCTTTATTATCATCAAATTCTCTTATTAGATTGGGCTGAATAATATTTCCATTATTAGCAAAACAAGTAAACATGATTGCAAGCTGTAAAGGAGTAATTAATACCTCCCCTTGGCCGTAACCGGTATTTGCTACAAGGAAAGCTGACCAATCTGAATTTTTATTTTTCACTTGGGAGGTTTCAGTGTGTGTGGGAAAGGATACATTTTCTCCGAACCCAAAGCTTTTTAGGTATTTTTCTAAGGTTTTGCCACCTATCTCCAAGGCAAGCCATGCAAAATAAATATTATCTGACCACACCAGTGCTCTGTCTAAATTTACGTCACCCTCTGGGTGGGCCACCCTTTTTATAAAATAATCACCCCATTCAGGAAATGGCTGCCACTCTAAATTTTTAGCTTCTTCTACAATGGTATCAGGAGTTATAATTTCCTCTTCCAGTCCTATGGTGGCAATAAATGGTTTTATTGTAGACCCTGGAGGATAAAGTGCCCATAACGCCCTATTTAGAAAAGGGTAATCTTCATTTTCGGAAAGCTCTTTCCGCGCCGAAGTTGTTATCTTTGATGGGAAAAGATTCGGGTCATATGAGGGCTTGCTTACTAATCCAAGAACTTCACCTGATTTAGGGTTTATGGCTATAATAGCACCTTTTTTGTCCCCCATCTCATCAAAGATGATTGATTGAAGCCTGGCATCTACTGTTAAAATTACATCGCTTCCATCTTGTGGAGGAGATTTAGCAATAGTCTTTTTATATTCTCCCTGCGAGTCTCTTACAAATAAAGTATATCCAGGGCTGCCTCTTAATTCTTCTTCCATCGCCAATTCCATACCCATTTGGCCTATTAGATCTTCAGAGTTATAATCTTTTTCTGCTTTTTCTTCTAATTGTTCTGCTGTGATAGGAGTAATATATCCAGTTATATGAGAAAAAATAGATTCGTGGGGATATTGTCTGGTATCTATTGTAGATAACAGTACCCCCTCTATGGAAAGAAGTTTATCTTTAAAATCTTGAGAAATATTAAAGGGGAAATTACGCAGCGGAACCCTATAGTCGGGCTGGATCCATTCCTGGCTTAATTCTTTTAAAATATATTCTTCACTTACTTCCAGCAGTGGGGCTAAATTTTTTGCAAATTCTTCTTCATCCGGAATTTTACCAGGTACTGCCGCCACTTCATAACCAGGGCCTTTATGTGCTAATGGCTCACCGTGGCGGTCTAGGATAAAGCCCCGTTCTGGGAGTTGTCTAGTAACGTATACTTCGTCACCTTCTTCAAGCATAGGGAAAATAAGGGAAGGCATCCATTCTACCTTCCACTGTTTTTCTTCATATATTAAGGGTATTGTATAATTGCATTTAAATGTCCCTACCTTATCTGTACTAAATTTTATTTCTACTGGAAGATAGGAATTATCATCTTCCACAGATGTCTCACCACTATTTATCTCTATTTTCTTTAGTTTAACAGAGGAAAATATATGGTTATACCTGTTAACAAAATCTTCCTTATCTATTCTAGATTTGGCAGTTGAGGAAAGCATGCTGTACATGCCCTCATAATTTTTTTGGCTCCAATAAAATAGATAAGTTTTAAATTGCTCCATAGGATCTTCTCTACGGCATCCCACAATAGTGGTGAGGATTAGCAGAAGACAAATAAAAATTATAATGGGTTTTTTCATATTAAGCATATCATATGTAATTATATAGTTTGTTTCAATAAATTAATTCAAAATATTATTTTATCATTTTGATATGAATCCCAAAATCTGGACTGAATTCCCTAAACTAAAAATGCTTATATGCCGTGACAGACAATATGTTGTTGCTGTTGAATTTACCTGATATATCAAACTGCTGACCTAAAATTATTATTTGTTAATTAGCAGCTAAAATATGCTCAAGGGTTTATGGTTTATTTTGGCTCTTTTTTAGAATACTATTGATTTCTTATCTTTTTTGCGAAACATATTCTAAAAACATAATAATTGATGGCCATTTAAGCCAAATTGTTTCAATTTTAGCCTAAATATAGATCATTTTATAATTTTAGTCATATTTTTAATTAATTGCTATTAAAATATCGCATATTAATATCAACATTATTTTAAAAAAGAGCCAATATTATGGGAATATTTAGGTATGAAATTATGCATGTTTTAAACTAGGAATATTCAACCAGAGCTACTAATTTTCTAGATAAGCTATTTATTTCTTTTAACCTCTTGCCCTAAACAGGAGATGCGTATAATATTTGTATATGCTTTTAAAACTTTTCAAATTTAAAAATCTTGTTTCATAGAAAAACCATATTATTCAGCTTTTCCCTGGCCTTATTGTTTCTCCTTCCCTCCCTTTTCCTAAATATACCGCAACAAAATAAAGAAAGGTTTTATGCATTTCCTTTCCATTATTTTTATGAAGAAAGAAATATCCAGCCTGGAACCCAAAAAGGAGTTTATCTTACCGGTTATAGCATGAACTCTGGAATAAAGAGAAACAAAATTTATGACCTAATTGATAAAACAGAGCTTAATTCAATAGTGTTTAACGCCAAGGATGATCGGGGATATATAAATTATGATACCAGGGTTGGGTTTTCAGAAGAAATAGGGTCAGAACTTATATTATATGACCTCAAAAAAGTAATTAAAGAAATGGAATACAGAAATATTTACAGCATAGCAAGGATTGTTCTTTTCAAGGATTCTGTTTTGCCAAAAGCAAGACCTGATTTAGCCATAAAAGATAATAGAACCGGAAAACCCCTCTATTCTGAAGGTTCTACCTGGCCGGATATATATAGCCAGGAAGTATGGGATTACAATATAGAGGTGGCAAAAGAGCTTGTATTAAGCGGAGTAGATGAAATACAGTTTGACTATATTAGGGCACCGGCCAGAGGCAATATTTCTTATGCCGAATATTCGCATAATACGGGCAATGAAACCAAGGCCTGGGCTATTACCAGTTTTTTAAAAAAAGTAAGGGAAGAAACCAAGTTATATAATGTAAAAATATCTGCAGATGTTTTTGGAATGGTGTTTATAAAAAATAATGACCAGGGCATTGGCCAATATGTAGAAGAAATAATGCCGTATCTGGATTATATTTATCCCATGACTTATCCCTCCCATTATTCCCCTTATTTTATGGGATATCCCTATCCTGAACAGCATCCTTACCAGGTGGTAAAATATACCCTTGAAAAAGCCCAGGAAAGGGGGAGAGGCACAGACTGCCTTATAATGCCCTGGATACAAGCATTTGGGCTGGGAGTAAAATATACAAAGAAAGAAATTCTTGAACAAATAAGGGCAGCAGAGGAACTGGGAATAAACGGCTATCTGTTCTGGAATGCCTCAAATAACTACAGCATAGTAGAAGAAGCATTTTTGGAAATGTAGGCCTATTCTTCTGTTTCTATCCATCCCACCAGACTTATAATACTGCCTTCACCATCCACGATTCTTCTTTCTTTTCTGTCTTCAAGGCTATAGGCATAAATATCGGTATTTTCAATATACTCATAATTTGGATCGTAATTATAAAAATTGTAAGCTATATAGCTTCCATCCGGGGAAAAGACAGGACCAGAAACACCAATTCCATAATCTGTAAGCTTTGATGCCTGACCCAAATTAATTAAAAACAAGTCTCCCGAAGGTTTCTGGTACGCCACAGCCCCATACCTTTGAGCCCCCACATAGCAAATCTTATCTCTCCATACATCGGGCTGCTGTTCCCTCAATCCATCATTGTTGGTAAGCTTTTCTGTCTTATCTTTATCTTTGCTGTATAAATAAAGGTCACCATCTTCTTCAAAGTCACCCAATACCTCAAAAACAATATCTTCCCCCATCAAGCTAAAATTAGAAAAACTGGTAACTGTCTCAACCTGATTACCCTCAAATTGCTTAATATCTAAAATTTCTTCCAGTTCCCTGTCGGCTTCGTTTAATAGATAAAGGGTTTCATTTTTGCTGTAATACTCAACTATTTCCCCATCTTTTACTACTTCGTGGTAAGGATGGAAAACAGCATACAGGTCGCCTCCTGGCAGATAT
>CAYREF010000029.1:14601-20946 GCA_964423265.1 uncultured Actinomycetota bacterium | reverse complement strand
TTTCTGTATAATCAAATGTTACCAGGTTTTCTACTTCCCCTGTTTTTATATCCACCAGTGAAAGGGAATTATAGGCTCCCCTTCCCCCTTCAAAAAAAGAGCAAAGAATTTTATTGCCGTCAGGGGAGATATTATGAACTCTTCCCAGTCCATACTGGTTGTTAATGTCAGAGTAAATAAGTTTTTTGCCGGTTCCGTCTGTATTTATGCTGTACAGATTAGCCACCCTATGCTCAAAATGTTTGGATTCAGGGTCTATTCCTATTTCCAGATAAATTATCCTGCAAGCCTTCTTCTCACTGCTCTCTTCCTTATCCGTGGCTGCTTCTTCCTTATCTGTAACTGTTTGTTTCCCTGTTTCTACTATTTCTTCTTCCTCCATAGTTTCCGGAACCTTTTCAGGTTGCAGGTAAAAACTGCAACCAGCAGAAAATATCAGCAAACCTAAAATAATAGGAAATATTTTTTTAAACATTCCACCCTCCAAAAAGGTTAAACCAAGGGTTTAGGCTCATCGGTCGTAGATACAGGAAGGCTTTCAGTTTTATAGAGAAATACAGAAAATTTACCCATATTAATTTTTATACCGCCTTCCTCATAACTGTTGGAAGTAATATACTTTTTTCCTTCAAAATTCTTTAATTTTTCCCTTAGTCTATCGTCTTTAGAATAATTTGATATAAAATCTGTCCCTCTCCCGGTAATTACAAAAACTGGAATCTTTACTCCCACCTGCACTATTGATACAGGGCCTACAATCTTCCTAATTTCCCTTGAAGCACAAGCCCAGCCAAGATCTGCATTATCCCTTATTATTTCTGCCTCTCTTTTATCTATTCCGCTATTGCATACAGCCAAAATTACAATATCCGCTTTACTGTCAAGATTAAAATCCTTTATTTTTTTAATTATTTCAGATTCGTCTCCTCTTACAGTAACTGCTATTTTCCTGTATCCTAATTCTACTGCTAATTTAACACCTTCCAGCTGGTTTATTTTGGCCTCTTTTTCTGAAAGTATCCTAACATTGTATTCTTTTAAATTTTTTATTATCTCCTTTATGGGAGATGTGTAAAATACCCCGTTCATGTAGGCTCCTATACCCTGGACCACGCCAGGATCATTAGTAACTATGGTGCCAGCCCCTTCACAAACCAGCACTGCTGCGTCCGTATTCCCCCTTCTTAAAGCATACATTATCATTTCTGATGCGCCAAAAGGTACAATTACCCTGCTATCCTTTATCTTCCTTTTTCCTGTAAACATACCCCAATCACTGGTTTGAGAAAGAAATTTATCCTCTATATTATCCCTGTCTATCTTCTCACGGGAGAATAGTGCTTTAAACAATGGGCAGTATTTTACTTCCGGCTCCTGTACCTTTATTACCTTACCCCCTGATATTGCAACCAGGGCACATGCTTTTCTGGTTACATGCAAGTCTTCAGGCAATTTACCAAACTCGGAAGAAAGTTCTTTTAAAAATTTATCAATATCTACCAATTGCCGCCTCTTCTCCTTCTTCTGGGTCCTCTAGTCAATGACTTTCCAACATCTTCTACATCACTGCTATAGCAGCTGGGACAACTGGCCTTGCCTGCTCTGCCTGATTTAGGCTCCCAGACATTTCCACAATCTATGCACCTTACCCTGTTTTTTAAAAAAACAAAGTCTCCGCCTTCAATCCTTATAGCTCTTCCATTAACTATAGCTTTAGCTATTTTGCTTCTGGCACTCTCTATGAGCCTGGTAAAGGTAGGCCTAGATATATTCATTTTTTCAGCTGCTTCTTCCTGCTTTAATTTTTTATAGTCTGCAAGCCTAACAGCTTCATACTCATCTACAGTTAAGATAACATCTGGCAAAGTTGCAGGATGTCTACCCTGCGGTTTAAAATAAAGCGCTTTGGGCGGATATAGTACGTTTCTTTTTTTCCTTGGTTTTACCATGAAGCTACCTTGCTATCATTTTCCTAAAATGCCTTTTGCCTTTCTGCAAAATTTTTCCATCTAAAAATCCGGTTTCAAGCTCTAAATTGCTATCCTTTATTCTTTCATTGTCAATCCTTACGGCCCCCTGCTTGATCAATCTCCGGGCCTGCCCGTTTGAACTGACCAAACCACTATCAACCAAAAGCTTTACAATCCAGATTTTACCATCTTCAACTAACTTATATTCCTCAACATTGTCTGGAACTTTTTTTTGTTTAAATACAAGATTAAAATGTTTTTCAGCTTCATCTGCTTCTTTAATGCTATAAAGTTCTGATATTATAAGTTTGGCAAGCCTCCTTTTCAGCACCATGGGATTAACCTTCCCGCTGGATAAGCTCTCCTCTATTTTATCATATTCTGGCAGATCAAGTCTTGTAAGGAGTTTGTAATAATCAAGCATTACATTATCAGGTATAGACATTACTTTGCCAAATATTTCTTTAGGTTCTTCATCTACCCCTATATAGTTGCCTATGCTTTTGCTCATCTTTTCAGTTCCGTCTGTGCCCACCAGTATAGGCATGGTTATGGCAATCTGCGGGGTTTGTGAAAACTCTTTCTGCAGTTCCCTTCCCATAAGCAGGTTAAACCTCTGGTCGGTTCCCCCCAGCTCAACATTTGCTTCAATGGCTACCGAATCATAAGCCTGCATTATGGGATATAAAAATTCCATTATGGCAATAGGTGTGTTTCCCTTAAATCTTTTTTTAAAGTCATCTCTTTCAAGCATCCTTGCTACCGTAAACCGGGAAGTAAGGCTTAATATATCCTCAAATTTCAGTCCTTTCAACCAGTTTGAATTGTTTACCATTTCAGTTTTTTCAGGGTCTAGAATTTTAAAAGCCTGTTTCATATAAGTTTTTGCATTTTCCTCTATTGTCTCAGGGCCCAGCTTTGGTCTAAGCTTTGACCTGCCTGAAGGATCCCCAATCCTTGCAGTATAATCTCCTATTATAAGGGTGGCCTCATGGCCCAGATCCTGGAATTGCCTTAATTTGTTTAAAACTACTGTATGCCCTAAATGAATATCAGGCGCAGTAGGATCCAGCCCTAGTTTTACCTTTAAAGGCTTGTTATTCTTAATAGAAGCTGCAACTATTTTTTCAAGTTCCTCTTCATTTAACACATCTTCTGTGCCCTGCATTATTATGTCCATCTGTTTTTGTAAGCTTTTTTCCATACTAGCTACTTTCCTTATTTATTTGCCTAAAACTTAATTCTTAATATTAACATAGCCACTAGTTTATTGTCTATTTTGCCAGCCTCTTCAATTCAGTTCCACATTTGTAGTATAATACAAATTCAACTATTAAATGAGTGGTGATTAAAATGGTAAAAAAAAGTGGATGCCTTAGATTCTTTTTAATATTTGCTTTAATTGCAATACTATCAGTAGTATTTATTGGTGGCGTTTCAGCTTTTATATATATAACTACCTTGCCGGACTTAGAGGACCTCACCCCCTCCCCTATAATCCAGACATCTAAAGTATATTCAATAGATGGCAAACTTTTAACAGAATTCCATGCTGAGGAAAACAGGGAGATAGTATCTTTTAGCGAAATGTCTGAACATATCAAAAAAGCCATAGTAGCAGTAGAAGACAAAAGGTTCTACGACCATGAAGGGGTAGATTACATAAGGATTCTTGGCGCATTAATTGCTGACATAAGGACAGGAGAGCTTGCCCAGGGAGGAAGCACCATAACCCAGCAATATGTAAAAAATATTTATTTTAGCCCTGAGAAAACCTTAAGCAGAAAAATAAAAGAAGCTGCCATAGCAATCCAGCTTGAGAGGCATTATACCAAAGACAAAATAATTGAGATGTATCTTAACACTATTTACTTTGGAGCCGGCACCTATGGTATTGAAAAAGCAGCCCAAACTTATTTCGGAGTCCAGGCAAAAGACTTAACCCTCCCCCAGTCTGCCCTGCTAGCAGGGCTGGTCAGGTCCCCTGAAAACTATTCACCTTTTAACAATATTGAAAACGCTGAAAACAGGAGAAACCTTGTTTTAAGTTTAATGTATGAACAGGATTTAATTGAAAAAGATGAGTACTTAAATGCCCTAACTGCCCCTATTGAAATTAACAAAAGTAAATCAACCCCTACAGGAGTTGGAGCAGACCAAAGATTTGCCCCTTATTTTATTGATTATGTAAAGAAGCAGCTTTATGACCAGAAATTTACCGACTATGACGTTTTTAAAGGAGGATTAAGGATTTATACCACCCTGGATGTAGGCCTGCAAAGAAAGGCTGAAAATGCCATCAAAACAGTATTTCCCGAAGAAATAGGCCCTTCTTATTCTCTAATATGCTCTGATCCTAACAATGGCTATATCCATGCCTTAATTGGCGGCAAGGATTATGATTTAAGCAAATTCAATATTGCTACCCAGGGTAAAAGACAGCCAGGGTCAGTATTTAAAGTCCTGGTGCTAGCCGAAGCTTTAAGGCAGCATATGTCTCCCCATAAGGAATTTAACCCCAATGGCCCCATCGTAATTGACACCGACCAGGGTCCGCCATGGCAAGTTAATAATTACGGTGGCCAGAAATTTGAAGAAAACCTCTCTATTATAGAGGCGACTATACATTCAGTAAACGTAGTGTATGCCCAGCTTATGATGGAAATAGGAGCAGAAAACGTGGAGAAGTTATGCCAGGAAATGGGGATTGAAGGTATTGGAAGCAACCCAGCTATAGCCCTTGGGGGGTTGGAAGTTGGCATAACTCCTCTGGACGTAAATAAAATTTTCTCTACCTTTGCTTCGGGAGGAGTTTACCACCAGCCAGTTTCTATTTTAAAAATAACTGATTCCAAGGGAAATATCATATATGAGCATGAGCAGCCGGAAGAAAATACCAGGATTATGGAAGAACCCTATGCCTACTATCTTACCCAAATCCTCCAGCGGGTGATACAGGAAGGCACTGGAAGGGGCGCAAATATTGGTAGGCCAGCTGCAGGAAAAACTGGAACCACAAGTGATAACAAAGACGCGTGGTTTGCAGGCTATACCCCAGACCTGTCTGCAGTAGTATGGATGGGGCATCCAGAATCCAGTAAAACCATGGAACCCATAAACGGTAGGGTTTTGGTTGGAGGAACTTATCCTGCAGATATCTGGAGGGAATTTATGTCCCAGGCCTTACAGGACAGGCCGGTATCTGAGTTTACCCCTCCCGAAGGAGAAATAATAGATATACAGATCTGCAAGGACTCAGGCCTTATTCCTACCCACTGGTGTCCGGAAGAATCCCTGGAATACAAAATTTATATAAAAGGAAAAGAACCTCAAGACACCTGTAATGTCCATAATAAAGTGGAAGTTCCCAACCTGGTAGGAAAAAATATTGAAGAAGCAAGGTCTATACTAGAAAGCCTTTATTTTGAAATAGAGGAAATCAAAGATTTCAATGATACTTATACTGAAAATATTGTATTTGACCAGGAACCTGACCCGGGAACAGTGCTGGAATCTGAAGATGGCGGCAAGGTAAGGATAACAATACATATTAGTAAAGGAAAAGAAGCCTTTGACATGCCCAGCCTGATAGGAATTACCGAGGAATCTGCCGAGGAAATCCTTGAAGGTTACGAGATAATAATTGGAAATGTAAATTACGAGTTTAACAATGAATTTGAAAAGGATAAAATATTTAAACAAGAACCAGCCCCGGATTCAAAGGTTACCAAGGAAACTTCTGTTACTATATTTGTAAGCAAGGGTGAAAACCCTGAATCCGTGGTTCCTGACGTTATTACCCTCAAAGAAGAGGAAGCAGTAACTAAGCTTAAAAATGCCGGGTTTAATAATATTAGTGCGATAGAAGAAGAAAATACTGCAGCCATAGGGACTGTATTTAACCAGGTACCTGAAAGCGGCACAGCTTACAACAAGTCAAATGAGATAATTATTAGGGTTAGCTTAGGAGTTTTAGTTCCTGATGTCCTAGGCCTTACAAAAAAAGAGGCTGTTACCAAGCTTGAAGACCTTGGGTTTGTTGTAGAGATAAAGCCTAATGACAAAGTTACAGGCAAGGTAGTAAGCCAGACACCTGAATCTGGGGTATATAAAAATTATGGTACAAAGGTTACCATAGAAATAGAAGAGGAGATTGTTGAACCTCCAGAAGAGGAGCCTTCTTCTGAAGAAGAGTCGGATGCAGAAGAGTAGCTAATTTTTCCTAATTATATTATGTTTTTATACCATTCTGGTAAATTTGTGCCTTTCCTTGACATAACTTTTGAAATTCGGGACAAAATGTATAGGTCAAACCTTTTCTGAGAGTTTAAATTAGGGTAGCTGATATCTAAAAATATAGTTAATAAAAATAGAG
>CAYREF010000029.1:0-14501 GCA_964423265.1 uncultured Actinomycetota bacterium | reverse complement strand
GGCGACATTTAGATATTGCCCATTCTGTAGTTTTTTTATAAAAGCAGACATAAAAAAGAAGGGCAAAGATTTAACTATTATTGCTACTTCGAATATGGCCCACAGCACTCAATCTTACTGAAAAACTATCCAGCTATAATGGCTTAATTTATCGACCCCGCACTCTTACTTTTGACCTTGGATGCATAATAAATTCGACCAATAAAATAAAGTTATTATACTCCAAGAAGCTATAAACAGGGGCAGTGTGGCCAGCGGCACATCATCTTTTGAGACTATAGTGCAAAGAAATTAAAACAATATATGTTGCCCAGCGGAAAAAGGGCTTATCTAGAGATTTTAGATTATCTAAATATTTAGAATTTCTAGTTCTGAAAAAGGATAATGCCTAATATTTTTTGTAATAAGGATTAATCTATAAGTTAAAGCTGTAGCTCCAATAATAACATCAGATATGCTCAAAGAGTTACCCTTTTTTGCATACTTCTGTTTCAGACTGCCGGATAATTTCGCTATCTCCTTAGTCACCTCATAATAATAAAGGCTTTCAATAAATTTCTCTGTTTTCTTTTTTTTTTTCCTTTCATGGCGTTATAAGTTTCAGCAACATTAATGCAGCAACAACCACATAGGTCACCTCTTTTAGCAATATTTATAAGATATGAACTAACTTTTTTATCTCCACGAAGGTGGTCAATTATTGCCGTGGTATCCAGTAAGTAGCTAGCCATTATATTATTTCCTTTAACCTGCCTTTATCTTCTTTCCGTAAATCTTCTACCCATTTTCCTACTCCCTTTTTAAATTCAGGATGATCTTCATCTTTCCAGGCTCCGCTTGTTTCCTTTACTGCTTTAAGAAATTTTAATTGTTGTATCTCCCTTTTAACTGCTTTGGTAATAAACCAGCTGCGTTTTCTCTTTCCTGCTAGCTTGTCTATTTCCTTTACGAGTTCTTCGGGCACAACAATGTGTGTTCTTTTTTTTGCATTCATGTTAACCTCTTAATTAATTATTTATTCACTTATAGTATTAACATTTTATGGGATATAATCAAGAAATCTTGCTATATATTAAGATAGGCTCTTTTTACCTTTATGGTTAATGTGGCAACTTTTATAAAGTTTATCTTGGGTTGTGCGTATATTGAAATAATCTTTTCAGGACATCTACTAGAAAAATTATATCTACTTTACACCCCTTAAAAGGTGCCCTCTGGTATAGTTTTTAAATAAAATGTCATCTTTGAGGCAATTTACGTATTCCCTGTATAGATCTTTACCCTTACTTCTGGCAATACTTATAGCTTTCCTGTAAGAATTAATAACTTTTTTTGCCTCTTTTAAATTTAGATCTTTTAAATCCAGGCGGATATATTCAACAGGCACATCCGTTAATTTATCAATATCAAATAAGGCACAAATTTTTCTGGAATTATAAACAACTATATTGTTATTTATATCGCTATCAATCTTGAATTTATACCCTTTTATATCTTCAAGATAATATTCTTTACCCTGGCTGAAATTATTGTTTAACATCTCCAGCTTGTACCGTGCATTAATAACAGGGATATTGCCATAACCAAAAATAGAAAAAGGCACTCCTTCTTTCAGGTAGCCATTACAGCTATTTACTAAATTACTTGCTTCCCCCAGGTTAAGTTCAGGAGAAAGTCCGGCTTCTGCTAAACTTGAATTGCCTTTTATAAGGCTGCTAATATATTCAGCAGCCAGGCTGTTGAATATATTAAAATTATGGCCTAGTATTAATTCTACTCCCCCAGTCTCTTTTACCAGGTAATTTAAAGCCCCCAGGTTTGAGACTTGAAATTTATCAAACCCTTTACCGGCAAGCTCTTTTATCTCCTTCTTTGATTTATCAAATTGCCTGTCGTAGATAATATTTGGAATGTCTAAAAAAAGCCTTGAACCCTGGTTTGAGCAATATTTTCTTAATTCGGCTAATTTATCCTCACATGCTCCACAGTAAATAATGTTTTCCACTTCTAAATCAGCTAAAGGTTTAATTAAATTATCATCATAAACATTAGCTGATATTTTTATGCTTTTTTTACTGCCACCCGGCTTAGAATCCAGGTGCTTTTCCAAATAAAAATTAATCTCGTAATCTTTTAAGTTTTGGTTGTTGTCAATTTCTGTTTTTATCCTGTGATTCTGGTACAGGTAAAGACTTTTTGCTTCTCCATCCAATTTCTTATCAAAATATTTAAACACTCTATCATTATCCTGGATTCGTATGTTGTTTTTAATTCTAAGTTTATATAATGTTTTACTTCCTTTGGTTCCCAATTCCTCATACTCTCCTACAGTTATCCTTTCATTGCCCTGGTTGGTCCAAATTTCCAGCAGATCACCCTCGTTTAAAGGCAGTTTACTTTTAATATAGATTGCTTTTACCTTTTTTCTCCTGCTGTAATCAATTCTGTAAATTCTGCCTGCAAAATTTCCTATACTTCCTGAAGTTTTTGGAGATATTATGTCTTTTGGGTATTCCTTTTTAAAATATCCTGTCCCTGAATCCCTTAAAAATATCTGCTCCAGCTTATATAGGTCTTTATCTTCTACTTTGTAGTTATTTGGGTCCTTGTAGTATTTATCTATATATTTCCGGTATATTTTAGTAACTATTCCCACATATTCAGGTGATTTCATCCTTCCTTCAATCTTTAAAGCATCTGCTCCACTCTTTATAATATCTGGAAGAATTTTTATGGTGTTTAAATCTTTCTTGCTTAAGTAATACCTAAATTTTTTATCCTCATAATGAAACTTATCCTCTTCCCTGTACAGCAGCCTATATTTCATCCTGCAGGGTTGTGGGCATCTCCCTCTATTTCCGCTCCTTCCTCCTACAAAAGAGCTGAAATAACACTGTCCTGAATATGAGTAGCACTGGGAACCGTGCCCAAAAATTTCTATTTCTGTATTTGAATTTTGAGTAATACTTTTTATTTCCTCCATGGTCATCTCTCTCGCCAGAACTACCCTATTTATGTCCATCTCTTCCATAAATTTTATAGATTCAAGGTTATGAATGTTAAGCTGTGTACTTGCGTGAAGTCTTAGCTGGGGGAAAAGGTCTTTTATCAACTTATAAAGGCCAAGATCTTGTATAATAATTCCATCCTGGCAAATTTGCCAATACTGATTTAAAAAATCCGCCACTTCTCTTATTTCGCTGTTTTTTATTAAAGTATTTAAGGTAAGATATACTTTAGAATGCATATTATGGGCCAGCACTGCAGCTTTTTTTAACATGTTTATGTCAAAATTTTCTGCATATGCTCTTGCTCCAAATTTCTTGTAACCCAGGTAAACTGCATCTGCTCCTCCTAGAAGTGCTGCTTTTAGGTGATCCCATCCACCAGCAGGGGAAACTAACTCTAATTTTTTTTCTTCCATAAGGATATTAATATAGGAGTTTACAAATATTGTTAAAAGTTTAACATAATAAAAATTTAATCCAATGAGGGTTTAGAATTTTATTTAAAATTCATGCTTAAAGCCTCAGTTTTTACCTATATAGGCTATTTTTCTAATACCGGACAATTAGAGGGTAAAAGCTTTCAACCATTTCCGGTTTAAGTTGTTGCCAACCTTGGTTATATACCTTGATGCCGCATAAAAGGGTTATAACTGTTTACTACTTTTTCTCTTTTTAATTTATATAGGTAAATATCCGGAATACTTCAAAAAAAGTTATTACAAAATGCAGATTTCTTTTATTCTATGGCTGGCGAACAATCTCTGAACAAATTGTCAAATCCCCAAATCTAAAGGCGGTGTGCAAAATGGAATAAGGGAAAAGAGGAAATGGATATTGCAATTATTAGAATTGTTATAATTATGTTTTTTGCCATTTGTAGAATGTCTTCCTATAGTTTTATTTAAAAAATCATTATCTATAAACTTTTCCAGGTAGAGCTTCCTTTAGAAGTTTCGCCAGTATAATTTCTATCAGAACTAAGGGCCACTACAATTTTCCCCAAGGAAGTAGCCAATGTTTCCGCACCTATCTTTTGCTCTATAGTTACTGGTGCATCTATTTTAATGTTCTATAAAGTTCCTGAAATTGTCCCAGTGCAGACAAAATTCTCTATAATATAATTTCTGGCATCCTGATAATATGTGCTAGTAATCTCTCCAGTAACCATGTTGGTACTCATGGTAATTTTGGGGATTTGCCCAGTTGAAAAATAAATGGATATAAATTTTAATCTAATTTTTTTAGTCCCTTTTCACCCTGTAAAAACCGGACCCAGGATAAATCCTTATCCCTTCTTCTTCAAGCTTATCACAATATATATTAAGCCCTATAGAATCAGAAGCCATATGGCCAGCTATTATAGCTCCAATCTTTTTTTCCTTTACCGCCTTTATGTTATCTACAGAATAATGCATACCAATTACAGTATCCACCTTACCTTTAAGGTGTGAAAATATCTCTGTAGGAGGATCCAGGCCCCCAGTCATATCAACCATATATTTACCAACATTTTTTTCCTTTAGGCTTTCATCAACCATAAAAGGACCGTCCCCATTTTCTTTTGCCATCTGGCATTCTTCTATACCGGATATAATTTTAAAAAGTTCCCCTAATGTCAGGCTTTTATTGCTGCCTACCACTTGCTCAAAATAAGCCTGGGTCAGGTTATCTATGGCGGTATGTACGCATATCAGGGGAATATCAAGATAACGGGATACGCTTTCTGCCCTCAAGTTATTTTTAGCTTTGGCCTCCATCTGGCTTTCCCAAATAATTTTTTTTACCAGTTTTTCAGCAGTTTTTTCTTCCACCCCATATCTTACCCAGTTATGTTTCTGGATTTTGGCTACCTCTGCCATCAAATAAGCAGCTTTTGATATAGGATGGTGGCTTATAGCAGCATCTATTTCTAATCCCTTATCTTTTAGCTTGTCTATTAAAAGAAGTTCGCCAACATCTATATCAATTCCCACAAAAACACTGTTTGCATCTATATCTTTAAAATTTATTATCTTACTGTCGGGAAAATAATCTATATCCTGGTCCTTGCCTCTTATGTCAACTTCTTTTCCCAGATCTATGGCAAGTTCATATATTTGGCTTAACTTCATTTTCTTAAAGCTTTCCCCGTAAGCTCCTCATAGGTTGGGATCCTGCCTTTTAAATTTTTTAGCTTCTTTTCCCAGTTATCAATTCGCTTGATGCATTGTTCTAAATTAGCCTTAACGCTTTTTTGGGCTGTCCCGCATTCTACTGTTTTTGAGTTGATGCAGGCAGCTGTATCAATAATCTTGTAAAAATCAGAATCAAAATATTTGGAATACTGCTTTAATTTATCCAGTTTTATATCTTCAAATTTTATATTGTTCTGGATACAGTATTTTACAATTTTTCCAACAATATTATGGGATTCCCTAAAGCTTTCCCCTTTTTTTGCCAGGTAATCTGCAACATCTGTTGCTTCCATAAACCCCTCTTTTATTTTCTTCGTTATTTTGTCCTGGTTAAACCTTATATTTTTAACCAGCTTGGAGAAAACATTTACACAATCCAGGGTCTGCCAATAAGCTGAAAAAAGTATAGGCTTATCTTCTTGGAGATCCCTGTTATAGGTAGAAGGAAGCCCCTTAAGCAGCATAAAAAGCTGTCCCAAATTGCCTGCTACCACCGAGCTTTTGCCCCTTATAAGCTCCAGGACATCAGGATTCTTTTTCTGGGGCATAATGCTGCTTCCAGTACAGAAGGATTCATCTATGTCTATATAGGAGAATTCCTGGCTTGAATAAATTATAAGGTCCTCTGATATCCTGCTTAGGTGCAGCATAATCTTGGAGCAGGAAAAAACAAAATCAAGCATGAAATCCCTGCTCCCTACAATATCCATGCTGTTTTTTCCCCTGTTTTTAAATTTTAGGACTTCTGACACGGAACGGTAGTCAATATCGTATCCTGTTCCAGTACCTGCTGCAGCCCCTAACGGAAGGAAATCATTGCTTTCAAAATTATCTTCTAAGCTTTCTATATCCCTGCCAAACTTCTCAAAAAAAGATATCAGGTAATGGGATGCAAGCACCGGCTGGGCTTTCTGCAGGTGGGTATATGCAATAAATATGGTATCCATCTCTTTATTTGCCAGGCTATATAAATTTTTTTGCAAATCTATAAGGGAATGCATTAAATTTATTATTGCATCCTTTAAAAATAGCCTCTCATCTAATACTATCTGGTCATTCCTGCTTCTACCGGTATGAATCTTTTTTCCAATTTCACCTATTTCTTTTATAAGCTCAGACTCAACCAGGCTATGTATGTCTTCATAGCCTGAAACCATGTCACCTTCAATCTTTTGTTTAACCTTATCCAGCCCCTTGGCTATCTTTTTTAATTGGCTATTATCTATTATGCCCGCTTTCTTAAGGCCCGTAAGGTGGCCAATGCTTCCAATTATGTCATAAATATATAAATTTTTATCCACTTCCAGAGAAGAGCTAAACCTTTCAACCAGCTCATCTGTGGGCTTCTGGATCCTGCCTTCCCATATCTTACTCATCTATTCTTCCTTTTCTTCCCAAAAGTTCATAAGGATATCCCCAAAGCTTAATAAAGCTTTCAGAATGCCTTGGGTCAAACTTGTCTTGCTTATCATATGTAGCCAGCCCCATATCGTACATGGAATGGGGTGATTTTCTTCCCACCACTGAAAAATTTTTGTAACCCAGTTTAAGCTTTACTGAGCCCGTTACATATTTCTGGCTTTCTTCCACAAATTTAGCCAGGCAGCTTTTAAGGGGCGTAAACCACAATCCGTAATAGGTAAGCTCTGCCAGCTTTTCTTCCAGCAAATACTTGTAATGAACAAGCTCCCTGTCTAAAACCAGCGCTTCCAGTTCCCTGTGGGCTTCAATAAGCACAGTAGCAGCCGGGGATTCATATATTTCCCTTGATTTTATCCCTACCAGCCTATTTTCTACCATGTCTTCCCTTCCCACTCCATAAAGGCCTACGGTATCATTTATTCTTTTTATAATCTCAACCGGGCCTATATTTTTTCCATCCAGTGAAACAGGAATCCCTTTTTTAAACCCTATCTCCAGGTAACTGGTATCGCTTTTTTTCTTTTTAATTTCGGTCCACTTATAGATGTCTTCAGGGGGTTCATTATAAGGGTCTTCCAGTACTCCGCATTCAATGCTCCTGCCCCACAGGTTTTCATCAATGCTGTAGGGGCTTTTCTTGGTAACTGTAATTTTTAAATTATTTTTTTTGGCATATTCAATTGCCTCATCCCTGGATATATTCCATTCCCTCTGGGGGGCAATTATTTTCAATTTGGGGTTAAGCGTCCTTATGCCCACATCAAACCTTACCTGGTCATTGCCCTTTGCAGTGCAGCCATGGGCTACATAATCTGCGCCCTCCCTTTCGGCAATTTCAACCAGTTTCTTAGCTATAAGGGGCCTGGCAAGCGCAGTGGCTAAAGGATACTTTTTCTCATAGTAAAGGTTAGCTTTAATAGCTGGGAAAACATAATTTGTTACAAACTCATCCTTTGCATCCAAAACTTCAGACTTAAGAGCCCCCAGTTCTAACGCACGGCCGGAAGCCTCCCTTAGGTCATCAGGCTGGCCAACATCTACCAGGGCCGCAATTACTTCTGCCCCGTAATTCTCTTTCAGCCAATTTATAGAAATGGAGGTATCAAGCCCTCCTGAATATGCAAGTACTACTTTTTTCATAAGCCAACTCCTAAAATCTTTTTAACATTTTATTTATTTTTTCAGCGCTTCCGTCATCTTTTGCTATGCATATTATAGAATCATCTCCGGCAACAGTCCCCAGTATCTCAACAAAATTCATCCCGTCGACAGCTGCTGCAACTCCCTGGGCCTCCCCGGGATAAGTCTTTATAACCAGTATATTTTTAGCCCTGTCTACCGATATCACAGACTCGGAAAATTTAGATTTTAATTTATCCATATTAAACAGGCTGCCCACCTGGTATTTCCTATCCAGGGTATAAAATTCTTCCTGCCTGTAATTTCTGACCTTTATTAGTCTCAAGTGATTTATATCCCTAGAAATGGTTGCCTGGGTTACAGAAAAACCCCTCTCTTTTAGCTTTTTTAGCAACTCATCCTGTGAAGCTACCCTTTCTGATAGCACTATCTCCTTTATTGCTTTAAGCCTTTCATCCCGGTTCCTCATTTTTACCTCGAATATAGATACACCAGCAAAGCCTTCTGTGCATGGAGCCTGTTTTCGGCCTGGTCCCATACTATAGAATTTTTTCCATCCATTACCTCTGAGGTTATCTCCTGTTCCCTATGGGCAGGAAGACAGTGCATCACTTTTACATTGTCGCTGGCATAGGTTAAAAGTTTCCTGTTTACCTGGAATTTCTTTAGCTTGGCTAGCTTTTCCTCACTTTTGGTATCCCCCATACTAATCCACACATCTGTATAGATTATATGGGCATCCTTTGCTGCTTCTGCCGGGTCGTTTACTACTTTCAGTTTAGCTCCAGTCTTTTTTGCCTGTTGGTAAAAAACATCGATTATCCATTTTTTAGGTGAGTATTCTTTTGGACATCCCAGGGTAATATCCAGCCCTAATTTAGAAAAGCCTACCAGCAGGCTGTTGGACACATTATTGCTGTCCCCTATATAGCTAAACTTTAAATCCTTGTTTAACATTCCCATCTCAAAAATAGTAAAAAGGTCTGATAGGGCCTGACATGGATGATATTCATCTGTAAGTCCGTTTATTATGGGAATGCTGCTGTTCTGGGCAAACCTATCTACCATACTTTGCTCATAGGTCCTTATAACCAAACCATTTAGGTACCTGGACAGAACTCTAGCAGTATCCTCAACTGTTTCCCCCCGGGAAAGCTGCAGGTGTTGTGCATCAAGGTATATCACATTCCCGCCCAGCTGATTTATACCTGCCTCAAATGACAGCCTGGTCCTGGTTGAATGCTTACTGAAAAGCAGCCCCAGGCTTTTACCTTCCAGCAAGTCCTTGTACAAGAATTTGCCCCTTTTTATTCTTGATGCAAGCTTCAGCAAATAATCAATAGTTTCGCTTGTTATATCTCTAAGACTTAAAAAATCTTTATTTTCCATTTTCAATTTCTCCAAATTTTTTATTTAACCATTTGATTAAAGTATCAAAGTTTTTCTTATTTATAATTAATGGGGGAAGGAACCTTAAAGTATAATCTGATACCCAGTTTATTATCAGCTTATCCTCCAGTGCATCTTTTACCAAATCAGGTGCAACTGGTTTTGTAAGCTCTACACCTATCATTAAACCCTTGCCCCTTATTTCCTTTATAATATCGAATTTACCTGCCAGCATTGACAATTTGTTTTGGAAGTAATTTCCCAATTTTTCTGTCCTGGCCACCAGGTTTTTCTCTCTTATATAATCAATTACCGCACACCCTGCAGCACAGGAAGCAGCATTTCCTCCAAAGGTTGAACCATGTGAGCCAGGCCCAAATACTGAGCTTATCTTCTCTGTGGATATTATAGCGCCTATAGGCATTCCCCCGCCCAAACTTTTGGCAACCACCAGTATGTCTGGATCAATTCCGTAATTCTGGCAGGCAAACATTTTTCCGGTCCTCCCAAAGCCAGTCTGTATTTCATCAGCTATAAGAAGTATATCCTCCTTTTGGCATAGCTCCTTAAGGCCAGACATAAATTTATTTTCTGCAGGATTTACTCCCCCTTCCCCCTGTATGGGCTCAATTATTACTGCACAGGTTCTATCACTTATCTTAGCTTTTACTGAATCCAGGTCATTTAGGTCTGCGTACTTAAAACCTTCAAGCAAAGGTTCAAATACCTTTTGTTTCTTGGTCTGGGCCGTAGCAGAGAGCGCCCCCAGCGTTCTTCCATGGAAGGAATTGTAAAAAGAGATTATTTCGTACCTGCCTTCATCATATTTTTCTGTAGAATATTTCCTGGCAAGCTTAATAGCTCCCTCAACAGCTTCAGTGCCGCTATTTGAAAAGAAAACTTTCTGGCCGAAACCTGTGGCCACACAAAGCTTTTTGGCTAGCTCTACCTGGGGAATATTATAATAAATATTGGATGGCTGTATGATCTTTGTAATCTGGCTTGCAATAGCTTTTACTACCCTGCCATTTGAATGCCCCACATTCAAGCATCCATATCCTGCAATATAGTCAGTATACTTGTTTCCTTCTGCATCCCACAGGTACTGCATATTTGCTTTGGTAAAAACCACAGGCAGCCTGCTATATGTAGGCATCAGGTATTTTTCGCCATCTTTGTATATTTCTAAATTTTTATCTTCAACCACTTAATCCTCCTTGACTATCATAGTTCCAATTCCTTTATCGGTAAAAATTTCTGCCAGTATGGAATGTTTCCTGGTGCCATTTAAAATATGGGTTCTTTTTACTCCATTCTCCATTGCCTTAATACAGGCTTCCACCTTAGGGATCATTCCCTTGTCTATATCTCCACCCTTTATCATACCATAGCAGCTGTCTATTGATATACTTGAAATTAACTTATCCCCTTTAAGGATTCCATCTACATCTGTCAGGGATATAAGCTTTTCTGAGTTTAGGGCTATGGCAATCCCGGATGCGCATGTATCGGCATTAATATTATATATATTTCCCTTACCGTCTACTCCCAGAGTGGCTATTACCGGCATATACCCGTCATCTAGGATATTTATCAAAAAATCTGAATTAATGTCTTCTATCTCTCCCACAAAACCCAGGTCAACTGCCTTTCCTTCCCTGATATATTCTTTCTTTTGGCAGGTTATAAAGCTGGCATCATTTCCGGATACCCCAATTGCAACTTTTCCGTGTTTATTTAAAAAACTTACAATCTTGCTGTTAACCTGGCCAACCAAAACCATCTTGGCAATGTCTATCACTTTTTCATCTGTTACCCTCAAGCCATCCACAAACCTTGGCTTTATTCCCTTTTCGTCCATTATCGTAGATATTTGTTTTCCCCCTCCGTGCACCAGCACTACCTTTATTCCCACATATTTCATAAGCACCAAATCATCCAATACGCTCTGCAGGACTTTATCTTTTTCCATCATGCTGCCGCCAATCTTAACCACCACAATACGGTTGAAATATTCTTTTATATAGGGCAGGGATTCAAGCAGCACCTCCACTTTGTTAAAATACTTTTCGTTGGTATTGTTATCCCTGGCAAATTTAATTCCCATATTCTTTCCTTTAAGTTGTATACATTCCATTTATCCTGATATACTCATCGCTAAGATCAGATGTCCAGACTTTTGCCTTTTTACTTCCCTGGTTTAAGTCTACCTTTAAATTTATATTATCTCCCTTCAGCAAGCTTTTGGCTCTCTGTTGATCAAATGCTACCCCTATTCCGTCCTTTACTACCATTAGGTTTGAGATATAGATATCTACCTTCTCCGGGTCAAAATTTGCATCACTTGAACCCATGGCTGCATTAATCCTACCCCAGTTAAGGTCTTCGCCAAACATGGCTGCCTTAAACAGATTAGAATTGGCAATAGCTTTACCAGCTTTTAGGGCGTCTATCCTTTTTTTAGCATTTACCACTTCTATCTCAATAAACTTGGTTGCCCCTTCACCGTCAGACACAATTTTTTTGGCTAAAGCTTCCAGAACATAAAACAGGGCTTGCTTGAAATCTGGTAAATATTTGCTGTCTTTGCCTATTTTTATTTTACTCTGTCCATTTGCCTGTATGGTTACCATATCATTGGTAGACTGGCATCCATCTACAGTTATGCAGTTAAAGCTCTGGCTAACACCATCCTTTAACAGGCTGTCCAGAAGTTCCTGAGGTACTTTTGCATTGGTAGCCACAAAAGCAAGCATGGTAGCCATGTTGGGCTCTATCATGCCGGATCCTTTGGCAATACCTCCAATTACTATCTCTCCTTGCCCTGTCTTTATGTTTACTGCTACCTCTTTTTTAACCTTATCAGTGGTCAATATGGCTTCAGCAGCCATATGCCCACCATTAGGATTTAAACTCTTGCTGCTAAGCTCCAGCCCCTTCTTTATTAAATCCATGGGTAGCTGCTTCCCTATAATCCCGGTTGAGGTAAATATTACCTCTTCCCTGCTTATATCAAGAAGCTTTGCACCAATTTCTATTGCCTTGATGGTTTTAAGGTAGCCCTGTTTTCCCGTGCAGGCATTGGCAATGCCGCTATTTACAACTATCCCTTTAATATTTCTTCCTTTTTTGAGCTGCTCCCTGGATACAATAACAGGGGCAGCAGCAAACTTGTTAGTGGTAAATACAGCGCTGCATACTGTATCCAGCGGCGTGTATATTATGCAGATGTCGTCTTTCCTGCTCTTTTTCTTTATTCCACAATGGGCAGCACCTGCAAAAAATTCAGGTACATTGGTAATAGTGCCACCTTCTATAATCTCAAAAGCCATATATTTTCCTCCTAAGTGTATAAGCCTTCTAAATTTAGTCCTTCCTCTTCCCTGTATCCTAAAGCTATATTCATGTTCTGCACAGCCTGGCCTGCTGCGCCTTTAACCAGGTTATCAATTGCTGAGAATATCTTTAATACCTTAGCCCTACCCTCATAGGTAACTGCTATATTGCACATATTGGTGCCACATACATCCTTAATCTGGGGTACCCTGTCAACTATGTTTACAAATTTTTTATTCTGGTAATAGGATTTATATAAATCACTGAAGCTATAATCTTTTTCCATTCTGCAGTAAATTGAGCTGAATATCCCTCTGTGGACCGGAAGAAGGTGCGGGGTAAAGCTAACTTTTAGCTTCTTTCCATATACAGCTGCTATTTCCTGTTCAATTTCTCCTGTATGCCTGTGCCCTTCTACGCCGTAAGCATAAAAGTTTTCAGCTAAATTTATAAACAGGTAATCCTCTTTTAGCTTCCTTCCGGCTCCGCTAACTCCTGACTTAGAGTCTATTATTATATCCCTTATGGCTATTTTTTTATCCAGTATAGGATATAAGGCGAGTAGCACTGATGTCGGGTAGCATCCAGGGTTTGCAATATAGGTAGCTTTTTTTATCTTATTAAAATTTATTTCCGGTATTCCGTATACGAACTCCCCCAGAATTTCGGTCAAAACATGGTCTGTCTTGTACCATTTTTTGTACTCTTCTTTATCTTTTAGCCTGAAATCAGATCCCACATCAATTACCAGCCCGTCAAATTTAGTATATACATCCTTTAAATAAGCCATGGACTCCTGCGGCGGCAGGCATAAAAACAGTACATCTATTTCTTTCAGTTCTTCTGTTCCAATGCTTTCAGAAAACTTTAAATTACAGCTTAAACCTTTAAATGTATCTGATATTTTCCTGTTTTTATAAGTTCTGGAAGTTGCATACTTTATATCTGCGTCTTTGTGCATGCTCAGTATCTTAATAAGCTCTGTGCCGGTCAGCCCGGAACCTCCTATTATTGCTATTTTTGCCTTTTTATCCATATTTTTATCCGTTATTTTTATAATGATTGTATATTATACATATAAATTGTATATTATGCAAATTTTAATCACAGAGCAATTAAAGTTTAGCATCAACAATAATATCTTTTTCCCCATTTAGTTATAATAGCCCTACTCAAACAGTAGCGCAGTATCCCCCTTCCCTGCTAAAGTTTAGCAGGAATATAATATTGCCTGTCTGGCCTTCTATCCTCTAAAGAGGCTGACATTGAAATAATTTACAGTGCCATTATAATATTTTTGGAATTCAAGTATTTTAACCCAATCACAAAAATCGCCAAGAGTTTCCGGGGTTTGATCAAAAAATACCCTGAAAAGCTTATCACCTTCAACTGGATAATCCCCTAAAAACCCAACTCCAGTTATAAATTTTGCATTTTCGGGAATTATAATGTTTTCATATATCCCACATACAAATCCCTGTTTGTATTCATAGGGATGGGTTTCAAGTACTCTGTTTTGTCCGCTCCCGTCTCCCAGTATGGCATGGTATCTATAGAATACCGCTCCATATCTGGTATAAGTATCTCCAAAGGTTAATAATCCCAGCCCTGGCGGGGGATTATTATGCCAGAGATCTGATTTCCAGGTAGCAAAAGAGGCATTTTCGATAAAATCGTAATACATATTGCTTTCCATTATCTGCCTTCCGCCCCATTCTCGGGGTTCAAAATCAAGGGTTTCTTCTTCCTCTTCTCCACTTCCACCTTTACCGACAGTTTCTTCGCAGCTCTATGGCAACTCTATGGAAGCCTCTGCAACTCCTGCTGTATTTTAGGCAGTTGCTATTAATTTATGGGGTTGTAAAGGTTAACCTGGCAGATATTATCACCGCACGCTCCATTGCTGCCATCCTTACTCCAGGCAATAGAAGGATAAGGATTGCCGGTAACTGCTGCTTCTATGCGGTAAAAGCAAATATTATCTCCGGTGGAATAAATTGGACCTTCTTTTATCTTTATTTCTATACTAGGA
>CAYREF010000028.1:0-25546 GCA_964423265.1 uncultured Actinomycetota bacterium | reverse complement strand
AGTTCAAAGGATATGCAAAGAAGGCAGAAAATCTCTAAAGGAAAAGAGAGCTGCCCGGAGAAGGCAGCGGTGCAGCCGCAAGAATATCCGGAAGCGCCCAGCATATCCATGGCACAAACCAAAACTAACCCCCGCAAGAGACAGTACCAACTACTGGAAGATATACTGGCAAAGGACAATATGTTAAATGCATTAAGGAAAGTGGAATCCAACAAGGGAGCACCAGGCATAGACGGCACTAAAGTCCCTCATTTAAGGAAGAACCTTAAGGAGGAATGGCAAATCACCAAGTCTTGCCTACTTTCCGGCACATATAGGCCTATGCCGGTAAGGCAAGTGGATATCCCCAAACCTGATGGAGGATACCGCACCCTGGGAATTCCCACTGCTCTTGACAGGATGATACAGCAGGCAGTCTCTTTGAAACTTACACCCATATTTGACAAAGAATTCTCCCCATACAGTTATGGCTTTAGGCCAGGCAGAAGCGCCCATCAAGCAGTCCTAAAAGCCAAAGAATATATAGAAGAAGGCTACAGGTGGGTGGTGGACATAGATATCGAGAAGTTCTTTGATAGGGTAAACCACGACATGCTGATGGCAAGGGTGGCAAGAAAAGTAGTTGATAAGAGAGTGCTTAAGCTGGTAAGGTCATACCTTAATGCTGGAGCAATGAGAGATGGTGTGGTGGTAGGAAAGTACCAAGGCACACCCCAAGGTGGCCCACTATCCCCCCTACTTTCAAACATAGTGCTTGATGACCTCGATAAGGAGCTTGACAGGCGCGGCCACAAATATGTCCGCTATGCAGATGACTGCAATATCTACTGCAAGTCAAGGAGAGCGGCAGAAAGAACCTACGCGTCCATAGTAGCCTTTATCGAGGGCAGACTAAAACTTAAGGTAAACAGGGCAAAAAGCAGGGTAGACGCATACCACAGGATAAAATTTCTGGGTTACGGCTACTATACAAAGGAAGGTAAGGTTTGCCTAAGGCTGGGCACGGGAGTAGCCAGGAGGCAGAAAGAGAAGATAAGGCAGATAACCAGAAGAAACAGGGGAATCTCGCTTGACAGCGTGATAAAAGAGATAAACACGGCCATGGCTGGGTTTATCAATTACTTTAAGCTGGCTGATATGGCAGAATTCCTTCAAAGGTTGGAGATGTGGATAAGGAGAAAGCTAAGGGTAATTGTCTGGAAGCAATGGAAGAGAGTAAGAACCAGATTCAGAAAGCTAATTGGTATGGGACTCTCAAGAAAGCAGACATTTATGGCATTGTCCAGAAAGAAGTACTGGAGGCTTTCTAAAACACCACAACTTAATACGGTTATGGGAATCTCCTACTTCAGGGACAGGGGACTTATCAATCTGGTAGAAAGGTACAGGTTAATTCGTTAAATTATTCAACCGCCGTATACCGAACGGTACGTACGGTGGTGTGAGAGGTCGGAGGGCTAAAGCCCTCCTCCTACTCGATTGTCAGTCTACAATTATTGCTTCAGTTGGGCAGCTTTCCTCAGATTCCTCTATACATTCTTCATCGTCTTCATCATATTCAGTTTTTACAACTTCAGCTACATCTTTATCTTCGTTAATCTTGAAAATATCCGGGCAAGTTTCCTCACACAGCCCACATGCTGTACAGAGTTCCTCATCTATTCTTACTTCCATTTGTACCCTTTCTTTTAATTTTTAATTGTCATTTTGTATTAAATGCATTAAAGTAATATACAAAATTTTTAGGGGTAATTCAATAATTTATTTATTATTTGTCATAATAATGGAAAACTTTTAAAATATTGCATATCATGGAAAAAACCATAAAATTAGCCATCGGCAAAAAAAATATAAATATAGTATTAAACAACACCAAAACTGCAAAAGATATAATTGGCATTTTACCCCTGGATGCGAGAGCTCAAGTATGGGGCAATGAAATATATTTTAGCATTCCCTTGGACAATGATTTAGAGGACGGAAAAGAAATAGTTGATATCGGAGATGTGGCTTACTGGCCGCCCGGAAATGCATTTTGTATCTTTTTTGGCAAGACTCCTGAAAGCACTTCAGAAAAGCCAAAAGCTGCAAGCCCTGTCACAGTCATTGGGAAGATAGCAGATAAGGCTGATATAAAATATTTAAAAAGTGTTAAACAGGACCAACAAATCCACTTAAAACCTGAGTAAAAATATGCCTGCCAATATCAAAATGATGCCAGCTCCTTTTATTAAGGTTACCTTTTCAGAAAAGAATATTAAAGCTACTATAACTGTAACTATGGGAAAGGCAGATGCAATTGGGACAACTCTGGAAGTATTTCCCAGTTTGAGCGCATGATAGTAAGCAAAATGGCCCAGCAGGGATGCAAAAATTCCTTCAGCTGCAATAAAAATTGCGCTTCTTGCATCAACTGCTGCTAGTTGCTGAATATCTCCCCTTATAAGGATTATAATAAGGAGAATAAAAGATATTACAAAGCTTCTTATCGCAAGAGCAGTATAAGGGCTCATTTTCTGAAGGCCTAGCTTACCAAAAATAGGGGCTATTCCCCAAAAAAACATGGTTATTATAGCCAGAAGGTAGGGGAAAAATTTATTACCCATATGATTCCTCCTTGAGGTTTTTTATTAATTTTAATTTATTATTGGTTTTAAATAAATGCCTATGTATGTTTTTTTTAATGCTGGTTCACTAATTAGATTTTTGTTCCTAACCCATCGTAGCCAGGGAAGTATTTTTTTAGTTTACCTTATACTAGCCTGTATTTCTTTAGAAAAGCAAAATAGCAATAGCTTTGAAAAGGTGGCGATATATCTAAGTTGAAGTTCCAATAAGATACCGTTGTTTTAAAAAGTAATACTTAGAAACTACATGTTAAGGCTTTCCAGGAAAGTTTTTATGAAAACCGGGGACAATGATAGAATAAAAAAAGTTAAAGCTGGTTACTAGATAAGATTAAGTATAAATGATTATTGGCTTGATTTTTGTTAGAATTAGTACGCTATGAAAATATATATAATTAGAAATTCAAGGGCCGCTATCCGTGCCTATATTACAGGGTTAGAGGCAAGGCTGGGACATCCAGCAATTATAGCTTTATAGATTTTATTATTTTCTAAATGGAGAAAATTACACAAAAAATACCTTTAAACAGAAGTTTTTATTCGGTTAAAGCTGAGGCGGTGGCTAAAAAATTGCTGGGCAAAGCAATTGTGTGTACCAAAGGAGGAAATGCGGCAGGCATAATAACTGAAACAGAAGCTTACTATGGGCAGGGGGATCCAGCTAGCCATGCATACAGGGGAAAGACTCCCAGGACAGAATTGATGTTTGGGAAGCCGGGAATAGCCTATATTTATTTATGTTATGGAATGTATCATCTTTTTAATATAGTGACAGAAAGAAAAGGAGAGGCAGGAGCTATACTTATAAGGAAAGTATTTCCTATGGAAGGCATAAGCTTGATGCAGAAAAGGAGAGGTATAAAAGATATAAGAAATCTAGCCAATGGACCGGGCAAATTAACTATAGCCATGGGGATAGATTTAAGAGATAATGGCAAAGACATTACAGATTCAAGAAATGATTTGTCTATAGCTGACTTTGGAATTATTATATATGATAGGGATATAAGCAGGGGCAAGAGGATAGGCATAAAAAATGGGAAAGATAAGCTGTTAAGGTTTTATGTTAGTGAAGAAAAGATGAAGGCTTACCTAAATTTGGATTAAAATAATTTTAATAATATAATTTTACTAGAAGGTGTTTTGAATGGTCGAATATGAGAAATTAAAAAAAGCATCCTATGTTTCAAAAAGGATGTTTATAATCAAAAAAATATGCGAAAAAAACAATGTAGACATTGAATATCTCTTTGGTTTATTCAACCTCTATAACCAGAAAAACAGCGGAAGATGGTTTTGGCAAAAAGCCCAATTTACTGGAGCTCTAAAGGGCAGGTATGATGAATTCAATAAGATTGCAGACCGTATAACTAAAGAAATAAAAAGGGATACAGAACAGGTAACCAAAAGCAAGATTGAAGCTGCTAAGGAGCCCTTAAATAAATTGATGCAGGGAATGGAGATGAATTTAGAAGTTGACAGGGGGATAGACCGTGGATATGTTAAGGGGTTTTTAGATGACAATCTTAAAAGCTTGATAAATGATGGTTTAAGAGGATTGGTTTAATAGGGCAGATTTTTAACTGTAATTATATTTTTTGTCCCCTCTTCAAAACTTAAGTTAGCGAATAAGGGAGTTTGGATGGCACTGCTAAAGTCTGCAGCTACTTTATAGCTTCCGGGTACAAGTTCAAATTCTAGTGTTGAATTTGGCCCGACCTCAGCTGCTAATTTTGTCTCGCCTATTATGTATAGATCAAGGGTTAGGATAGTACTATTTTCAACAATAAGGATGCTTTTTTCTTTAATATATATCTCTTCTTTTTGGGCAATGCTTAAATTTTTGTAATTACTCTCCAGGATATGACTTATTTTACTTTCAGCCAGGTATTCTCCATAAGTTTCTCTGAAATCAGGGTGAAATTCTATAATAGATTCAAATAAAAAAGAGGCTTTTTTGTATTCCTTCTCTGTAAGCAAGGCAAATGCTTGCTTGTCAAGATAAGCAATAGGAATTTCAGCCAGAATTACATCTTTGTAATGGGTTATTTTAAAGCTGGCTTCCTCATTTGTTCCGAGGTCTAATACCTTTAAAAATTCATTGATGCTTTCTGCATATTCCCCCTTATTTTTATGTTCGAGGGATTTATTAATATAACTATTAAAAAGAAGAAGGCTGGCCTTTTCTGCATATTCGCTATTTGGGTATTTACTGGTTATGTCTTTAAACAGTCCAATTGCCTTATCCCAGTTTAAGTCTTGTTTGTAATTAATTGCTGCTTTGTAGGTAAGTTCAGGCATCTTATATTCAGCTATAAAAGCTGCGTCAGAGTCGGGGTACTGGTCTTTTATCTGACTATACACATTTACAGCTTTAAGGAAATACATGGCTGAAAAGTGGTAATTATTATTTTCTATATGCCTGTTTGCTAATTTTTGATAGCAATCCACAAACATTTTCTTTACCTCTAAATTCTGAGCTATTATTCCCAGTTCTATAGCCCTGTTTAAGCTTTCAATGGCATTATTACAGTCTCCTGTCTTATAATAGGCAAAGGTAAGGTTTTCAAGGGCATTATCAAAATACCTGCTGGTGGGGTAATTATTGACAATTCCACTATAGTCATCAATTGCCTGGCGGTAGTCACCTTGTTCAAAATTTCTGTTTCCCCTGTAATTAAAAGAAAAGGGACCAAATAAACTTGAAATTATAATTCCACCTATAAATATAATGAAGAATATGATAAATAGAAAACCAATATAGTTTCTGCGCACGAAATTAAATATTGCAAAGATTATGCTAAGGGCAACAATTACTATACTAGCGAATGGCAAAAGGTCCCAAAACAGGCCTTTATCTGTATAAAAAAGATATGACAACCCTATTATTGCAAGAAAAAAAAGGGCGGCAAATATAATTGAGCCGGCTCCTACCTTATTTCTCCTCTTCTTATATGTGTACATTCTTCTTTCTGCTTTTATTTTCAGTATATTCCATTACTAGGGTATTCCAAAACTTATTATTGTAATAATGGTCTTTTTTTAATATTTTCTTAAGCCTAAAGCCACATTTTTTGTAAACATTAAAAGCCCGCTGGTTGTATTCATATACATTTAACAGTATCTTTTTGAGCTTTAGGTCATCCAATGCAAAGCGGATTACTTTCTTTATTGCTTCTGAACCATAGCCTCTGTTCCAGTATTCCTTATCTCCTATAAAAATCCCGAATTCTGCAGATTTTTTAAACCAGTTAATTTTATGCAAAGCACAATTTCCAATGTACTTTCCTCTCCTGGAATCAATAGCAAAAACAAAGTCATAGCGGGATTTAATCATTTGCCTGTACCATGCATCTTCCTGCTGCTTAGTCAGGTCAGAAAAATTTTGGCTTAAGTATTTATTTATATTAGGGTCTTTTAGCCACATTAGAGATTTTTCTAAATCTTTTTCTTCCAGCCTCCGGATAATAGTTTTTTCGCCTATAATAGTTTTATAAGGGTATGAGTTAATTTTCATAAATTAGGGGTAAAATAATAACTTAATAAATTTTACAATAAAAACCGAAAAAATGAAAAAATTACAATATAATTTGTTTGACAAGAATAAAAAATTAAAGTAATATTTTAACAAAAAGTTAGGTATACCTAAATTATGGAAAAAGAAATAAATATAGGTTTAGCAGGGAACCCTAATTCTGGGAAAACCACTGTATTTAACAGTTTAACCGGGGCCAGGCAGCATGTGGGTAATTGGCCGGGAGTAACCGTGGAGAAAAAAGCCGGCTCTTTAAAATATAAGGGGTATAAATACAACATCGTGGATCTTCCCGGGGTTTACAGCCTTTCTGCACTGTCCCTGGACGAAAAAATAGCCAGGGATTACATTATTGAGCAAGGCCCGGATATCGTGGTGGATGTAATTGATTCCTCTAATTTAGAAAGAAATCTTTACCTGGCTCTGGAGTTAATAGAGCTTGGTTTTAAAACCAAGCTGATATTTGTTTTAAATATGTATGACATTGTGGAGAAGAGAAAACAGCAGATAGATGTAAAGTCATTAAGCAACCTGCTGGGAGTGCCCATAATTACAACTGTAGGGACTACAGGTAAGGGTATTAATGAACTGAAAGACAAAATAGCCGAAGTTTATGAAAATCCCCAGCAGTCCCATCCGAAGGGCGTAAATTATGGGGAAGAATTGGAACATGAAATAAAAAGGATAGAAGAAAGCATAAGCAAGATTAAGACAGTTAGAGAAAAATATTCTTCCAGGTGGGCGGCTATAAAACTTTTGGAGGATGACAAGGAGATAGTTGGTGAATTAGAAAAACAACCTGGGAAAGCGGAAGTAGCACAATTGCTGGGTAAAATTAAAAGCCACCTTGAAAATATATTTGGGGAAAATTATGACATAGAAATTTCTGACAGGAAATACGGGTATATAAGCGGGCTGCTTAGGGAAATCGGGTATTTTGATACTGTCATAGACCGCCAGACCCTATCAGATAGGATAGATTTAATAGCAACCAGCAGGATTGCAGGCATTCCTATTTTTTTGCTATTAATGTTTATAATTTTCCAGTTGACTTTCCAAGTGGGGGGCTACCTGCAGACAGGCATGGAAAAAGGCTTGGATGTCCTGGCCTCAAACTTAGACAAGCTGATGGTTGCGGCGGGCATTCCAGACTGGATAAATTCCCTGCTCCTGGATGGTGTCTTAGGTGGGGTAGGGGGAGTGTTAATATTTATTCCCAATATATTTATACTATTTTTCTTGATATCTTTTCTGGAGGACAGCGGGTATATGGCCAGGGCAGCCTTTATCATGGACAATATAATGCATAAAATAGGTTTGCACGGAAAGTCTTTTATCCCCCTAATTATGGGATTCGGCTGTAACGTGCCTGCCATAATGGCTACTAGAACACTAGATGAGAGGAAAGACAGGCTTGTTACTATACTTATTTCACCCTTTATCTCCTGCAGTGCAAGAATTCCAATCTATGTACTTCTGGCAGGAGCTTTTTTTGGGCCAAGAGCTGGGCTGGTTATATTTTCTTTATACGTATTGGGAATACTAGTGGCTATTTTTTCATCTATTCTGTTTAACAAAATATTTTTTAAAGGATTGTCCAAACCATTTGTTATGGAGCTTCCCCCATATAGGCTTCCTACCATAAAGGGTGCCTTAATACATATGTGGGAGAGAGGATCTGAGTTCTTGAAGAAAATGGGAACTATCATATTAGTTGGTTCTGTATTTATCTGGGTTCTGGGGGCGTTGCCTATAGGGGTACAGTATGCCAGTAGGGAAAGTTATGCTGGCATAATAGGAGACTTTATAAGCCCGGCACTCGAACCCATTGGGTTTGGCTGGATTGAGAGCATCGCATTGCTTTTTGGCTTTGTTGCTAAAGAAATAGTGGTAGGTACATTTGGGGTAGTCCTGAATGCCGGCGAAGGAGCCGGCAGTTTGGTTGATGCAATAAGGGGGCTGATGAGTCCCCTTAAAGCTTATGCTTTTATGGTATTTATCTTGCTTTATACTCCCTGTCTTGGAGCTGTAGTGGCCATAAAAAGGGAGACAAATTCATATAAGTGGATGTTTTTTTCAATTGGCTATAGCCTGGCAGTGGCATGGATAATATCTTTTATAATTTACAGGCTAGGCCTCCTGCTGGGGTGGGGATAAGATGCTTGATAAAATAATAGAATTTTATGAAAAATCAAATAATTCAGAAACTCTCGCTACTCTCAGCAAAAAACTAGGGGTTGAGCCTTCTGCCCTTGAAGGCATGATGGAATTTCTGGTAAAAAAGGGCAAGCTGAGGGTGGAATATCAGGAAACATCCGGCAATGAGGGCAGCTGCAAACAGGACAAACCGATATGCGTAAGCTGCCCTCTACATAAATCCAAGGGCAAAAAAAATAGGGTAAAATACTATTTTTTAGCTAAATAATTTATCTTTCTGGACCTCCCATTTTTTTCAAAAATGTTTGGATAAGGTCAATGGGCAGGGGAAAGATAATGGTGGAGTTCTGCTCAGCCGATATCTCTTTTAGGGTTTGAAGAAATCTAAGCTGTACCGACACAGGATGTTTGCTTAGTATGTTTGCAGCTTCAGACAATCTTTCGGAAGCTTGGAATTCTCCTTCAGCATTAATAATTTTTGCCCTTCTTTCCCTTTCTGCTTCTGCTTGCCTAGCAAAAGCCCTCTGGATAGATTGAGGTAGCTCAACGTCCTTAATTTCAACTGTAGAAACCTTAACCCCCCATGGGTCTGTCTGGTCATCAATAATTTCCTGGAGCTCTTTGTTTAGCTTTTCCCTCCTTGAGAGAAGGTCGTCCAGGTCTGCTTGTCCAATTATGCTCCTCAAGGTAGTCTGGGCTATCTGTGAGGTGGCCAGCATATAATTTTCAATAGCTACTACGCTTTTTTCTGGGTCCATTACCCTGAAATATACAACAGCATTTACTTTGACTGGCACATTATCCCTGGTAATTATATCTTGAGGAGGGACATCCATGGTTACTATCCTTAAGTCAACCTTTATCATTTTGTCTACAAATGGAATTATTATAAAGATTCCGGGGCCTTTTTTACCTTTTAGCCTACCGAACCTGAAAATAACTCCCCTTTCATATTCCCGCAGAATTTTTATGGCCGAAATTAAGACCACTAGCAGGAAAATGGCCGCAATAATTATTATTACTAACGTTCCCACATACATTTTTATCCTCCTTTTTCTTTTACATATAATGTCAGGCCTTCAACATTTTCAACTATTACTTTCCGGCCTTTTTTAATTTTTTTATTGCCTATAGATGCCGCTTTCCATATTTCACCGTTTACCTTTACCTGACCAACGGGCTTTAGCATGGTTATAACTATTGCTTCCTTACCTATAATTCCTATTTCGCCGGTAACCGGTTTTTTCCTGTGTACCATATAGACTGCCCTTATTACTATAATTATAAAAATAGATACAGCTATGCTTGCCCCTATAATTAAGCTCTTGGCTATTTTAAGATAGGGAGCCTGGGTATCTATAAGTATAAATGATCCTATAAGCATGGAAGCAATGCCTGCAAGAGAGAGTACGCCACTCAGCCCAAGGGCTACATCCAGGATAAACAGTATGATAGCCAGAACTATTAAACCTAAGCCAGCGTAGTTTATGGGAAGAATGCTAAAAGAATATAGGCCGAGGATGATAAAGAAAACCCCTAGTGCTCCGGATATGCCAAGGCCAGGCTGGGAAAACTCATAGATTATCCCAAACAAGCCCAATATAAATAAAATATAGGCTATGTTGGGGTTAGAAATAACATGAAGGAATTTAGTTATAAAGCTCACTTCAATTTCTTCTACATTTGCCTGGTCAGTGGAAAAGATTAAAGCCTGACCGTTTTTTTCAATTTCCAGCCCGTTAATTTTTGCCAGAAGTTCATCCAGGCTCTCAGCTGTGAAATCTATTACTCCTAAATCCAGTGCTTGTCCTGCAGTTATGGATACACTTTCCCGCACTGCCTTTTCGGCCCAGTGGGCATTTCTTCCCTTGCTCTCTGCAAGGTTTTTAATATAGGCTACTGAGTCATTGGTAATTTTTTCCATCATTTCTTCTGAAGCTTGTTCCCCACCCAAGTTAACAGGATGAGCAGCCCCGATATTTGTCCCTGGATGCATGGCCGCAATATCGCTTGCATAGGTTATAAATACTCCTGCAGACCCAGCCCTTGCCCCTTCTGGCTGGACATATACGATAATAGGTATAGAAGCATTTAGCATCTCTTTTATGATATCCCTCATGGAGGCTTCAAGCCCTCCAGGCGTATCTATTTGAAGGATTAATGCATACCCGTCTTGAGTGGCTTGGGTAATTGATTTTTTTATATGGTTTGCTAGGGCTGGATCTATAATACCTTCAATGTCTGTGATATAAAAATCATCTATTGTATTGGTTTGACCATAAAGGCTTCCAACCGTAAATATTAGCTGCAGTAATGCTGCTAATATAATGATGATAATAAAAACAGGCTTTAATTTATATGTTTTCATTTGTGCTTACTGGAAAGTTTAGCTTTATTTAATTGTAACCTAAATTAAACAGTATAAAAAGAAGCTAATTTACAAACAAAAATTTATTATGCATAATAAGTCAAAAACTATACGGAGGTTACAAATGGAGAAATGGGAATGTTTGGTTTGCGGATATATATATGAACCCGAGCAAGGAGATCCAGAGAACGGTGTTGAGCCTGGAACTGCTTTTGAGGATTTACCCGGGGATTGGGTTTGCCCGGAATGCGGCGCAGAAAAAGACCAGTTTGAAAAAATAGAAGATTAACTACATTTTTAATTTAATGGCATCTATAGGGCATGAATTTGAGCATAAGCCACACAGGATGCATTTTTCTTTGTCAAACTCAAGCTTCCTGGTTTCAGGGTCCAGGGTTAGTGCTTGGGTAATGCAAAGGGATGTGCACAACCCGCAGTGTATGCAATCTATTTTGTCCACAATGATATCCTTGGCTGCTTCCTGGATGGTTACCCCTGACTGTTCAAGATATTTTATTCCTTCTCCAATTTTTTTTGAATCGCCATTTAACTCTAAAAGTATTTTCCCTTCCATGTTAGGGGTAACTTCTGCCCTCAATATATTAAAGGCTAACTCAAAATCTTTTACCAGCTTGTAAGTTATGGGCTGGGTGACGATATCTTCTGAAAAAGTTAGTACCAGTTTCCTTTTGGCCATCAGATTTCCTCCTGGCTTAGAATGTCTAAGCTGCCCAGTTTTTCATCCAATGGAAGGGAATCTACTGGCTCTGTTAATAAAAACTTCCTGTTCTTTATCAGGTTTGACAGGTGTTGGGCAATGCTTTTTGCTTTAGCATAGCTGGATATTGGGCCAGTTTGCACTTCTTTTCCATTGATTGATATTTTGCCGCTTCTTAATTGTCTGTAATTCACTTTCCCGTATTTTGGCCTATTTCTCCTTTGGACAGAATAATCTTCTATCTCCGTATATATGTCTTCATCCCTGACTTTAAGAAACTCTACCATTTCCTTATCTATTACTGGGATAGGTACGCCAATACCCATAAACATGGTTACCCCATATCCCGGGAAAATAGCAGCCCTTATAAAATCCCTTTTCATCTCTTTTATATTCCCTATAACTGCCAGTGTTGCACCGGGACCTACTGTAGTACCATTAGCAATCCTATGCTGGTTGGGATTATGTTGAGTTCCATGCCAGGCTATAAATCCCTGTGTTCCCCCTATAAAGATTCTTGTCCCGATTCCAATGGTCCGGTAATAAGGGTCGTTCAGTAATGGGTTAAGCTGACCTGCACTGCTAAAAGTAGCATTTCCAAATCGGGGAAGGAGTTTCCCCATATAAGTATATATAGTTCTATTCGATGAATTAGTGGCTACTGCATAATTCTGGTAAACATTTCTGGGGTTAAACAAGTATGCCTGGTTAATGGTGTCTTTTGTAATATAGGTTTCTATATTCTTTCTTGGATAACAGTCTGTGCCGTAAGCAGTTGCTCTTAATTTTATTGTTTTTCCCTCAATTAACTCCTGTATAACATGGGCCCCGCCATAATTTATGCCTTCTGATTCGGAAAGCTCTGCAGCTCCAATGTATATGTCAACTGCTGCCAGTCCGGCATAGGCAGGTACATCATTAAGCCAGGCTTTGGACATCTTAATGGGGGGATCTGAATGGCCGAAATTCAAAAAAGCCCCCGAAGAGCACATAGGGCCGAAGGTTGCGGTGGTTACCACGTCAACATCTTTGGCAGTTTTCTTTGGGCCATTTTCTTCTATGTAGTCTATGATTTCTTCTGCATCTAATACAACTACAGTTCCGTCCTTTATTTTTTCATTTATTTCTTCAATTGTTTTTGCCATAAAAACCTCTTTGGTAAACTTAATTTTTAATAATACCCAAATAAAAATCTTTTGCAAATAAATATGGATATAACAAAGGTTAAATATTGGATTATATTTTTAAGTAGATATTTTTTTTATAATACAATATAATTCTTTATAATCTTCATAATATTATTCTATAATTACATTAATGAAAAAAACCGTATTTTTTAACGCTAAAGGAGGAACAGGGAAAACAACAATTTGCTATAATTATGGTTGGTACCTTTCAGAAATAAAAAAGAAAAAAGTTCTGCTTATGGATTTTGATCCCCAGATAAATTTGGTCCAGTCTTTTAAAAAAGGTGTGATAAATAAATATGGGAACAACCTGGAGTCCCTGGTAAGGAATTTTATAGAAGAAAAAGAAATTAATTTTAATAGTTATATAGTTAACATAACCCCCAACCTGGACCTCCTTCCTTCATCTAATAATATAGCATTGCTGGAAGAATATCTAACCAACCACATCCTGAAAAGGACTTTTGAGGAAAAATTACTATATAGGGCAAAATACAGGAACCAGATTATTAGAAAAATATTGGAGGAGAAAATAAAGGAAGATAGCTACGATTATGTATTAGTGGATTCTCAGCCAAACTTTTCACTGCTTTCAACTTCTTCAATAATATTTGCTAAAAATATATTAGTTGTTATAAAGCCGGAGCTATTCTCCTTTTTGGATATAAATTATTTAAGGAAAATAATAAGGGAGCTGGAAAAAAGTTTTTATGTAAATATAAAAATAATAGGGATAATTATAAATTCTTATGAGAAGCGTCGCAAAGATATTGAATATTTGGTTAAGGAACTGCATAGAAAATATGGAGACCAGATAAGGATTTATAAGAATAAAATTAGGTATTTGTCTAATTATAAGAAGTCAGTAGCCATACACAGGGCCCCGGTTTTTAAGGCTTATCCTAATTCAAATGCTTCCAGGGAAATGCTGGAACTTTTTTCTGAAATAACGGACAGGGAAGATGAATTCTATTATAAGTAAAATTTTATGGTTAAAAATAACAAATAGGGAGGTAAAATTATGGCATTCCAGAGCAAAGAAGATGTAGAAAGAAATGATTACCAGAATAGTGGGGAATCAAGGACCCTTTTGACTATTTCTGGTGATGCAGCAGAAATTGAAGGTAAGTTTACTATTTCGGAATCAATTGAGATTGATTGCAAGATCAGCGGGGAACTCGAAATAGATGGGGAACTTATAATCCAGAAGAATGGTTATGTTAATGCAGATGTTAAGACAAACAATGCTACTGTTATAGGGAAATATGAAGGCAATATGGAAGCATCAGGTAATGTGGAAATAAAAGAAACAGGAGAAGTAAATGGAAATGTTAAGACTGATTCGCTTATAATAAATAAAGGAGGAGTATTCAGCGGTAATGTAACCAGGATAAATGTAGAAAAGCAGGAAAAAGAAGAAGAAAAAATGGATGAAGTTGTTGGAAGTAATTTGTCTAAAGAAGAGGAAGAAGTTGACCTAGAAGATGCAGGAGAGGAAGATGAGGATCTGGAACTGTAAACCCTTGAGGGAAGAAAATGCCGATAAAGCCAAAATTTAGGTATTCTTTAGTTTTAAGTATTGTGTCGACGGTATTCCTGATCCCTATATTGGTACTTGCAATGTATCTTTTTGATTCGGTTAACTGGTGGATGCTTTTAGTGACAGTGGTAATTTATTTTACAATAATATTTTTGGTATTTTTGTATTATAGTAGCTTTGGAAAAAAATAATTTAAATATAAACAAACTTTCCAGGCAAAACCTGGATACAGGCATCTACAGAAGAAGATTAAAAAGCCTTGTCCCCTATAATTGGCATATTGTTTACAAGCACAGCGATTTATTTGTTAGCTGCAACCAGGATTTATTAAGCAAAATAGTAAAGCAATTGAGGGATTTCTACGTGGTTATCGAAGAGGTAATTAAAACCTCTCCTAATTTTCAAAAAAGCTTAATGCCTGTCAGGGAAAATAAAGATTACCCTAAAATCATAAATGAAATGATAAGAAAATCTAGAAATTTTAATGTAGGCCCTATGGCTTCTGTTGCTGGAGCAGTTTGTGATTATATCGGAAGGGATTTGAGTGGTAAGTGCAGTACATTGCTTATTGAAAATGGGGGAGATGTATCCATTAAATCAATCAAAGACTTAACTGTGGGAATTCATGTGGAAAATGATAATTTTAGGAATAAGATATGCCTTAGGATAAAAAAAGGTCAGACACCTTGCGGGCTGTGCTCTTCTTCTGGTGTTTTTGGGCATTCATTAAGTTTGGGGAAAAGCGATCTAGTAACTGTGCTGGGCAAAACTACTATTGGCGCAGATGCAGCTGCAACTGCTCTTGGCAATAGAGTAGGAAAAGAAAAAGACATAAACGTGGCCATAGATGCTTTTAAAAACAAGGCCGGGATTATGGGTATGCTGGTAATCAAGGGGAAAAGGTTAGGTGCGTGGGGCAATATTGAGTTAGTCAATTGCAATTAACTGATCGGCTGTTTGCTTTTCCTCTTCATTTCTCTATCAGCTCTTCTTGTCTTTTCAGTCTCTTTTTGGAAAATATCATTGTTATCAGAAATTACGCTTTCCCCTTTAAATACTCCTCCCTTGGAAACTGTGAGCAGGGCATCTTTTTGGGTAAGGTTTCCAATAAATCTTCCCGAAGAAGTAATCTCAACTTCGCCTGAGGCAATCATCTCCCCATTAAATTCACCTGCAATTATAGCATTATGGGTTTTTACATCTGCTTCCACTGTACCTTCTTTTCCTATAACCAGGTCTTTTTCTATAATAATTTCACCCTTAAGGTTTCCATCAATCCTGGTGGAGCCGGGGGAATGAATTTTTCCTTCTATTTTTACACCTTCTGCAATTACGGTCATTGTTTTGCTTCCCTTTACGTTATTCTTTTTAGAAAACATAATATGTAATCTCCTTTTACTTTGGCTTACAAAAAAATATTATAGCATTTTTTAAAATAAATGATGTCTATTTGTGCTTTTATTTTTATTTATAAAAATATAAAATGGTATTTAATTTTAATAACTTAAGGAAAATGATGAAATTATCAAAAACATTTCCAGTAATTGCTATAATTTGTTTGATGGCTCTATTTTTAGGCTGTAACCCCCAGAAGACAATAGAGGAAGGGCAAAGACAGGAAAATATAGTGGAAGAAGAAAGGAAAGATATACCCGCAATAGAAACTGAAGAGACCATAGAAGAAACTATAGAGGTTAAATTATTTATAGATAATCAAATCCCTCTAAGCTATAGGAAAATTGTCAGGAACACATCAGAAGAAATTTTTGATAGTGTGTCTATGGCAGAAACAGAAGAGGCAGCGGATATTGCTCTGAATTTAAGCAAGGCCACAGCAGAGATACCTTTCACATATGTTTTTGTGCCTGTCACTGATTTTTTTAATGTAAACGATGGCATTGACTGGGCTAATTTCATGCGCTATTGGAATGGCGGGGAGTCAATTGGCCTGGATTTGGCCATAGAAGAGGATACTTTAAATATGCTTGAGATGTTTTTAGGGGAATGCAGGATAGATGGCCTAAATATTGCAAAGGAGGAAGAAATACTTGGTTTGCTGGAGGATGGGAATAATTTTTCAATAGTTCCCTTTAACCAGTTAGAAAAAGAACACAAAGTACTGGCTGTTGACGGGATGTCAGTATTTGACAGGGAGTTAAATACCGGTGATTATCCGCTGGCGGCAGGAGTGGCCATTAGCGGAAAAGATGGGATGGCAGATAAATTGAAGTCAAAGCTTATGGCAATCCCTATAACTAACAGGGATCCGGAAAAGTTATTGGTAATTAACATGACAGGGGTAACTGCAATGGTTAGGGGTACTGCCAACAGGATGGATAAACATGGCACCCTTTACCCGGGAGAAAAAATTGTAGATATACTAAAAGATGCCGATATTGTCCACATAAGCAACGAGATCCCTTTTGTGAAAGGATGTACAGGGGCAAGAGATAATGACCTGGTATTCTGCAGTAAGCCTGAATATATCGAGTTGTTAAAATATGTTGGAACAGATGTGGTAGAGCTTACAGGAAACCACATGAATGACTATGGCCATGAATGGATGAATTATACATTAGACATGTATGAGGAAGAAAAATGGCCATATTTTGGAGGGGGAAGGAATTTAGAAGATTCATATAAGCCAGCTATTTTTGAAAAGGGGCCTAACAAAATTGCTTTTCTGGGATGCAATTTCTTTGGGCCGGCATATGACTGGGCAACAGATGAAACTCCTGGATCTGCTCCTCCAAACCTGGAAGAATTTGAACAAATTATTTCCGGATATAAAGAAGATGGTTATAATATCATTTTTACATTTCAATATGTGGAGACTTATAATTATCATCCAACAGAGCAGCAAATAATAGACTTTAGGAGGATGTTGGAAGCGGGAGCATCAATTGTCAGTGGAAGCCAGTCACACCACCCTATGGGAGTGGAGATTAGGGAAGAAGGATTTATAAATTATGGTTTGGGTAACCTGTTCTTTGACCAGATGAGAAGTCTGGGAATGAGGCAGGGGATAATTGCAAAGCATATTTTTTATGACAATAAACATATCAATACTATCCTTATAACCACCATGCTGGAAGATTATGCCCAACCGAGGCTAACCACAGAAGATGAGAGGCTGCAGTTGTTAAATTCTGTATTTGAAGGTAGTATCAGGTAAAATGTAAAAAGGCTGTAAATAAGGGTATTTGTAAAAAAATCTAAGCTTTTATGGCAGAAAGCAATAGCAAAAACCTTAAAGAGATTGCTGTAGTTACGGACAGCGCATCAGATGTGCCTCTAGAATACTGCCAAAGATATAATATAAATGTAGTCCCTTTATATATTCACCACAATGGCAGAGAGTATAAAGATGGAATAGAGATTAACTCGGATTTAATTTATAAGCTCCAGAAAGATAAAAAAGCTATATTTAATTCTTCTTCTCCCTCTCCCAATGATTTTTATGTATTATATAAAAATCTACTTGAAAAGTACCGGCAAATAATATCTATACATTTAAGCTCAAAGCTTTCTGCAGTTATTAATTCAGCCAGGCTAGCCAGAGATATGTTAAAGGCAGAAGAAAAAATTGTAATTTATGATTCATTTTCGGGAACCATGGGCACAGGTTTTATGGCTATCGCGGCAGCAAAGGCGGCTTTAAGGCAATACAAAACGGCCAAAATATTGGAGATCCTGGATTTCTTGAGGGAAAATATAAAGTTGTATGGGACTATAGATACCTTAAAATATCTGAGTTTAAGCGGCAGGGTACCCCGGCTGGCAAATATAGTTTCATCCATTTTTAAAATCAAACCTTTGCTTGGGATTAAAGATGGATCTGTGGGCATGATTGGTATTGCTATTACCAGACATGGATCTATCGCAGAAATTACCAGGAGAGTAATAAGGAAATTTAGAAAAGAGGATTGGGTGTTTGCAGCTATTGTCCATTCACTTTCCCTGGAAGAATCTGAAAAGATAAAGGTAAAATTAACTAGCTATCTAAAATGCATCGATTTTATCATTACCGGCTGCACCCCTGTTGTTGGAGCTCATGCAGGACCAGGCCTTATTGGAATTATTGTCTCTAAACTAAACCCTGACATAGTAAAGTTATTCAAGCCTTAAGTCTTTTTCTCCAAATACGGTTGCTGAAAATATGTATATTTCACAGTCCCCGGTTTTATAACAATTTTTGTCCATTCCTGCTTTCTGGCAGGTATTTTCTAAAAATTGGGCCCTATTCCAATTATATTCTGTGGCGACTTGAGGCAGCAGCAAACCCTGTTGATACCCCTTCTTTATAAGGATTCCATGTTTGCTTACCTCAATTTCTGAAATATTTTCTATCTTTTTTAGCGGGGAAAGGACAGATATCTCTATATCTATTTCATTTAGCTCTGCAGGGCTAACCGAAGGAAATCTTGGATCATGCATTGCTGCCTCTATTGCCATTTTTCTTACTGTTTTCCATAATGGAGTTTCAGCAGTTATGTTTCCAATGCAACCCCTAAGGCTTCCATGCATATGTAGGGTAACAAATGCCCCGCATTTGGTATTAAGGATGTGATCATCTATATCGAATTTCGGCGGTTTTCTACCATAGACGATATTCATAAGCGTTTCTTTTGCTATTTGCAGAAGCATCTTTTTTTGGTCATTATTTAATTTAAATTGTTCCATTATTTTCACTCCTGTAATTTTTATTTATAAAGTACTGCAGACAGGTATCCAACCACAGCGCTCCTGTCTCCTACAACATTGCCTGAATTCTTGTATTCTAACACCTTGGATTTATTTGCATTCATTGCTTTTGCTGCTGTCATTGCGGCAATAACTGGTCCGCCTCCGCACATTTCTAAGTTTTTTCCAAAGAATTCTTCTGCTAATGTTTCTGTATTGTAATCTTCTATGAGCTGCACCACTTTTTTATCTAAAGAAACAGCTGCATCATATGGATGGTAATGGGAGAGGTCGGTGCTTGCAACGATTAGTATATTATCATTTCCGAATAAGGTACTGATTGTCTCCCCTAGTAATTTTGAGCTGCGGTAATTCTGGTTCCCGATAGCAATAGGTACTATGGGAACATCTCCCAGTACATGCTGTATAAATGGCAGCTGAACTTCCAGGCTGTGTTCATTATTATGTCCCGAAGAAGAAAATCTGATTATTTCACTTCCGTTTTTTAATCTTTCTGCTTTTTCACTGTCTATTTGAAGTACTCCCAGAGGGGTGGAATAACCGCCAGGATAGATAGAAATAAAATCAAAAAATTCGGAATGGGACGGAGCTATCACAAAAACAGTCTCATATTTACTGCCAGACAGCGTGTTGTAAGCATGGGCTGCCACCTGGCCTGAATAAATGTATCCAGCATGTGGGGCTATTAAAGCCTTTATATTTTCTATGCTAAGCTTTTTTGCATTGTCTAGATATTCTTCAATCTGTTCATTTAATGACTCTTTATCTCCAGGATAAAAGCTTCCTGCTGCTATTGGAGACCGTGTATTTGAATCCATTTTATTCCCCCTTATTTTTTTATAATAAACCTTATAACTATATTAAGGATAATGGTTAAAATTATGCTTATTATTATGCTGGTAGTAATTGGAAAATGAAAACTGAAATTATCTCTTTTTATATGGATATCTCCGGGGAGCCTTCCCGCAAATGGTATTTTAGAAAAAAGGAATATAATGCCCCCCAATACCACAATTCCTATTCCTATAAAAATTAATATTTTCCCTAAATTGCCAAAATTCATATCATTATTATATTAAAATAAGGATATTTTAAAAACTGTTCAATAACAATAAAATTAGTTATTATTCTTATAATGTAAATTAGATAGAAGGCAGGCAATGGACTATATATTAGGAGTAGATGGGGGAGGAACCAAAACTACTGCAAGAATTACAGGTACTAAAGGAAAAACTTTAGCCCAGAAAGAGGCTGCTTCAAGCAATTACCATAGTGTAGGGATAAAGAAAGCAACCAAAAACTTAAATGATGCAGTTTTTTCCTGCATTGAAGCTGTGGGGGAAAATGTCCGGTTTATAAGCTCATGCTTTGGATTTTCAGGCTACAATACCGAGGAAGAGGGGAAATATTATGAAAAGATTGTTTTTAATGATAGATTAAGCAGTTACCTCAATAAGGATAAAGTGCTTGTTGTTAATGATACTAGAGTGGGCCTGGCGGCAGGCAGTGATAAGGAAAATAAGTTAATCCTGATTGCTGGAACTGGCTCTAACTGCATAGGGATAAATGAAGAGGGTATGCAGGCTAAAGCTAATGGCTGGGATTATATTCTAGCAGATGAGGGAAGCGGATACAGCATTGGCCTAAAAGCGCTAAGGGCAGTGGCAAGAAGTCATGATGGCAGAGGTGATAAAACTTTGCTTTACAATATGGTGCTTGAAAAGCTAAACCTGGATAGTTTTGATGGACTAGTCCAATGGACTTATCAGGAGCCATTCTCCAAGGATAGGATTGGCTCACTTTCTAAAATGGTATGTGCTGCTGCACAGGAAGGTGACAGAGTAAGCCAGAAAATTCTTCATGAAGAGGCAGATGAAGCTATAATTACAGCTACAACCGTAATAGAGAAACTGGGAATAGGCAAAAAGGATTTTGACCTGGTGCTGGTAGGCGGAAATTTTAAGTGCGGAAAGTTCTTTAAAAATATAATAACAGAAGACCTTAAGGAAAAATATAAGAATATCAATTTTGTAGTCTCCCAGCAGGAGCCGGTATACGGGGCTATTAAATTAGCTATTGATAATTTATAATATTTATATACAATAGTTGTGTCTGCCTATTGAAGCGTAACTCCTTGACATATTGGGGTCATATTTAGATAATATGTTGGCAAACAATTTGCCGGTGTAGCTCAATTGGCAGAGCAGCTGATTTGTAATCAGCAGGTTGTCCGTTCAAATCGGATCGCCGGCTCCATTTAAGGAGGAGTGCCCGAGTGGTTAAAGGGAGCAGACTGTAAATCTGCCGGCGTATGCCTACAGAGGTTCGAATCCTCTCTCCTCCACCATCTGATTTATGCCCGGATAGCTCAGCTGGTAGAGCATTTCCATGGTAAGGAAAAGGCCACCGGTTCAAGTCCGGTTCCGGGCTCCATTTATTCTGGAAACCGGAAGTTATCTTCGGTAAAAATTTCTATGCATATTTCTACCATTCCAGGGTCAAATAAGGTTTCCTTGTTTGCATTAATTTCTTCTAAGGCATTTTCAATTCCCAGAGCAGGCCTGTATGGACGGTGGGAAGACATGGCTTCAACTACATCCGCTATTGCAAGCAGCCTGGCTTCTTTCAGTATCTCTTCTCCCTTAAGGCTGTTTGGATATCCAGAGCCATCCAGCCTTTCATGATGCTGCAAAATTATTTCAGCTATTGGAAAATCAAAGTCAATGTTTTTCAGTAAGGTAAATGCATTGCCCGGATGTTCTTTTAGCATGCTAAATTCAATTTGGGTTAATCTGCCGGGCTTTGAAAGGATGCTTGCAGGCACAAAAATTTTGCCAATGTCATGAAGCATAGAAGTCTGGATAAGGTTATTTATCTCTTTTATGGGGTACCCTGATTTTCTGGCCATTTTTTCTACCAGTGCAGACACCCTTTCCTGGTGGCCGTGGGTGTAGGGGTCCCTTATCTCTATTAAAGTTGCAAGCATGTTAATAAATTGCTGGTATGTTTTTTTCAGCCTGCGGTAGCTTTTTGACAGGTCTTTTTTAAACTCTGTCCTTTCCTCATCAATTTCCATCTTATGCAATGCAAAAGCAAGGTCATTGCCTGCTTCTTTTATCAGATCTTTTTCCTGCTGGTTGATTCCCATATTATATTTTGAGGATACATACAGGATGCCGGTTACCCTGCCGCTATACTCCAGCGGGGTAATAAGGGAAGTCTTTGGATGGTATTTAAGCAACGGGCAGTCTTTCCCACTGTCCTCATTGGTAATGGTTATGAGATCCCTTTCCTTTATTGCCTTATTAATGCAAAAGGGGGCTTTGCCTGTATTTATTCTTGATATAAAAGTGTTAAAAGCTTTTTTGTCGATATTAGATTCGGCATAATCTGAAACTGTATTTTTACCATTAAATAATATTATACATGAGTAGGGAAAGTTTTTGGTAGAAGTAATGGTTTTGCATACCTTATTTATCAACTCTGACCTGTTTTGTTCAAAAACAATTAGCTGGTTTACATTCCTGATTATATTTAAAATGGAATTCAGGTTGTTAATTTTAAATTCATCAAGTTTATTTTTGGTAATGTCAATAATGGTACCCTGCACCATGTATGGCCTGTTATTTTCAGAAACATTTTGTATAATCTCTTTTACCCACCTTATTTTATTATTTTTAGCAATGATTCTGTATTCCCGTTCGGTACTGTAATCTGGGATATTGCGGAGATTATCTATATCTTTTTTAAGAATACTTTTATCCTCAGGGTGAACTATATCTAACCAGCTGTTTCCGGTTTTGGTAAAATAAGTTTTGCTATACCTGGTTATGTTTTCTATGTTTCCATGGAAAAACAAGGGTTTAAAATCAAGATCCCCTTGAAAGTTAATGCACTCTGAGTTTTTAATGAATATTTCATATCTTTTTTCAAGGCTTTCTATTTTTCTAAGCGCTTCTTTATAATGGGTTATACCTAAAATAAAGCCTTCCAGTTTACCAGCCCTCCCTTTTTTGAGGGGGAAGGCGTGACCTTTTTCCAGTACCCATTTCACTTTTCCAGAAGCGGTAATAATCCTGTATTCTACTTCAAACTTTCCCAATTTTTTTATAGATTTCTCTATAGTGTCCTTGACTAGCTTACGGTCATCAGGGTGGATTATGCTAGTATAGGCAAGCTTACGGTTGGATATGAGGTCTTCAGGTCTGTATTCTGTAAGTTCCTTGCAGCCCTCGCTTACAGATTCCATGGTCCAGAATTGGTCATTTTTGCACCTGTAAGCCATTCCTGGAAGCTCCTTTACCAGCGACTGGGTAAATATATTTTCTTTCTTTAACTTCATTGATTAATACTTAAACTAAAAATTGCCAGTTAATATTTAGATATATTAATTTTAGTATATAATCCTGACTTTGACAGCAAAAAGGGTCAAAAAAAGGCCAAAACCCCTTTAAATAAAAGGATTCCAGCCTTTTCAAATTTTCACAAATATGTGGTATATCAGCTCATTTTTTGCTTTGAGCCAAAATATTTTTTATCTCTGCCCGGCGAAGCCTCTTTCTCGTAAAATCAATATCCAGAGCATCACCTATGGCATCTGATACCCTGTTCCTGTAATCAAAAAGATAAAGGTTATCCTGCTCATTGGAGCAGGATATAGAATTAAGGCATTCTATTATCTTTTCCGGGGAATATTTCCGTCCCGTTTTTTTACCTATGAGCCTTATGATGACAAGTGAGATAAAGCAGGTAAGAAAGTGCGCCCCTATGCGATCCTGCCTGGATACATATACAGGTCTTGCCTCTATGGTACCCTTGGTGACCTTAAAGGTCTCCTCTATCTCCCACAGTCCCCGGTAGGTATCAATGATGTCCCCATCAGGCATATCAAGCTCGCTTGTAACTATTGCATAATAGCCGTCATATTTTTCATCTTCAGCCAGCTTTTCATTATTAAAGCATGGCTTTCTGCCCTTTAGGACCTCACCTGTCTTTTTGTCAAACTCTACATTTTTAACATACCTTGCCGCCCCATAGCTTGTTGCCCTCTCATACTTATTTGGATTCTTTACAAGCTCCATAGCCTTCTTTGCAAGCTCACTTCTTTTTGCGACCGCTTTATCTGCATACTTTTTAGCCCAGAATACTACCTGCTTTTCATATACGGTCTTTTTAACTTTGCCTCCGCTTTTCGTGCTTACATTAATATCTCTTGCTATGAGCCTTGATTTTATCTTAAAAGGAGCCTCTTCTCCTGCCGGCTTTCCATCTGGGCCCCGGTAACCTCTGTCATCTAAAACATAGTCCTTGAAGGCATCAGTTGCCCCTTTTACAGAAAAACTAAACACATATCCATTGTAATTCTTTCCTCCAGTAAGGTAATAGATATTATCCCCTGTGATAATACCCATATCTGCTACCACTACAATCCTGCCCGTACCGTATTTTCTCCTTACCTCGCCTATAACAGTACGCAAGGTCTGGCAATCCAGCTTGTTTCCGGAAAATAATCTGTAGTGGATGGGAATGCCGTCTGAGTCCATGGCAAGGCCCATCTGTACGATAGGATTGCGGCGGCCCTCCTTGGATTTTCCGTATTTTCTAAGCTCATCTGCCTTATCTATCTCAAAGTAGAAGTTGGTCACATCATAGTAGATGGTCTTTGTATCTCTTCCATACTTTTTTCTTACTTTCCCATTTAAATATTTCTGGAGCTCCACTTCAAGCTCCGCAAAGTGGGAAAGGGCCCTGTATATGTCTACTAGGCTGAAGCTGAAGCGTCCAAAATACCTGCTCTTTTCCAAAAATGCCTTCTTCTTGGAGCCTGGAGAGAGAAGCCTCGACACCACAAGCAGTATCATAATTGAATTGGTATTGTAGCTAAAGTCCTTATTCCTGGACCTGTTATTAAAAAAGTCGTTAAGTTTAAGCTCATGATATACTTTTAAGATTGCAGCATATCCCAGGTTCTTTCTTCCCCTGCTGTCGGCTGCCAGCTCTTGGTCCATATTGATATTTAAGGTTACCTTCTTTCTGGCATTATCTTCCTCTGTCATCTTACGGGCGACTTTCTTAAAATGGGCTATGGGGTCATCATATTTTTTTTCAAGCTCATCCAGATATCCCAGAGACTTTACAGTCCTATCGGTAGATACTTTTTTTACCGGGTGCCTGTATTTTTGGGCGATAGAAAGATAGGTCCTGCCCGTATCTTTGTTGTAGCTTTTTTTAAGATACAAAATAACCCCCTACCCGCATGGATTTAAAACAATTATATTATATCATATTTTGCCGTTTAATGCTACATTTTTATGATAACAAATCAAAATAAAAATCCCCTTAAAGCCTTATATGTTGGGGAATCTGGGGGATTGGGGTTCTGGTTATCCTGTCAAACCAACGCTGTAAGCCATTCCTGGAAGCTCCTTTACCAGCGACTGGGTAAATATATTTTCTTTCTTTAACTTCATTGATTAATACTTAAACTAAAAATTGCCAGTTAATATTTAGATATATTAATTTTAGTATATAATAAAAAATAGTGCAAAATTGTCTAAATATTGATTTTCTTAAAAATTTTAAACTTTATTATTATATTATTTTATATTTGTTATAATTAAGTCCTAAAATAAATCACAAATATTAAGTAATGAATCTTACTTTCCGCAAGTTAAAAACGTAAAAATCCTGAATTAATTTCTGCTACATTT
>CAYREF010000027.1:0-26474 GCA_964423265.1 uncultured Actinomycetota bacterium | reverse complement strand
TCCCCTTATTAATGGTAAATATTATTTCCCCATAAAGCTCCTCCCCGGTAAACGGGCAGTTACTGCTTTTAGAATAAAAATATTGCCCAAGTTTTCCCCTGGTCTCAGTATCTACTATAGCCATATCAGCTATTTTTCCTTCAGCAATGCTGGCTATATCTATACCTAAAATTTTTGCTGGTCTAACGGTTAAAAGCTTTATATATTCTTTTAGAGGTATTCCGCCTTCTTTACATAATTTGGTATAAGTAACTTTAAACAATGTTTCCATCCCTATTGCGCCAAAGGCAGCTTCCCTGAAAGTGGTATTTTTCTCTTCTTTTAGATGTGGTGCATGGTCACTGGCAATAGCATCTATGGTCCCATCTTTTATTCCTTCTATTATTGCCTCCTGGTCACCGGCACCCCTTATTGGCGGGTTTACCTTTAAATTGGTATTATAATCGCTTAAAGCATGGTCATTAAAATAAATATGGTGGGGAGTCACATCACAAGTTACTGGGACTCCTTCTTTTTTAGCCTGCCTTATCATTTCCACAGAACCCTCCGAACTTACATGGGTTATATGGATTTTGGCTTTTGTTCTCTTGGAAAGCTGGATATCCCTGGCCACCACTATTTCTTCAGCCAAGCTGGAAAAACCTTCCAAACCCAGCTCAATTGATGGGTATCCTTCATTTGCCAATGCCCCTCCTGAAAAGCTATAGTCTTCCTCATGGAGAATAAGCAGGCACCCAAAGCTTTTGGCATACCTCATTATTCCAAGCATCAGTCTAGAATCAGCCACACACCTCCCATCATCTGAAAAAGCAATAGCACCTGCCTCTTTGAGCAGACCAATTTCAGCAATTCCGGTGCCCTCCAGGCCTTTAGTCATGGCGGCAACTGGAAACACATTAAAACAGCATTTTTCTGCTTCGTTTAGCACAAATTTTACTAAAGCCTGGCTGTCTACCGGAGGCTTGGTATTGGGCATACAGGCAATAGAAGTTATTCCACCCCTAAGAGCTGCCTTTACACCGCTTTTTATATCTTCTTTTTTCTCTTCCCCTGGCTCTCTTAGGTGCACATGCATATCTGTAAAGCCCGGAAAAACTGTATAACCTTTGGCATCTATTTGGAGGATGGCATCTTCTTTTTTTAAATCTTTGCCTATTTTTTCAATTTTTCCGCCTTTTATATAAATATCGCCGTCATATTCTTTATTTTTTGCAGGATCTATTATTTTTGCCTCTTTTATAAGTAAATCCCTTTTACCTATTATATCTAGCATCTTTACCTAACCTAATATTAAATAAAGGAGTGCCATCCTTATGGCTACCCCATTTGTTACTTGCTTGCCTATTTTAAATTTTCTGGCAATCTCTTTATTACTGTCTGCCAGGTCCATAAGCTCTTCGCTTATTTCAATGCCCCTGTTAACTGGCCCAGGATGCATGACTATTGAATTTTCTTTTAAGGAAAAGAACCGGTCTGTATCCAAGCTTAAAAATTTATTGTATTCTTTAATTGAGGGATAAAATTTCCTAGCCTGTCTTTCAAATTGCATCCTTAACATGTAAATAATATCAGCTTCCCTAATTACCTCGTCAATGCTATGCTCTATTTCCAGGCCCAAACTAGCCTCATCCTCTGGAAGCAGCATGGTGGGGGAAACTATAGTGGTTTCCAGTCCCATTTTTTTAAACATCTTTATATTGGACCTGGCTACCCTACTGTTTAAAAAATCACCTACTATCGCAACCTTTAGACCCTCCAGTTTTCCAAAACTCTCCCTTATAGTATAAATATCTAAAAGTGCCTGAGTAGGATGCTCATGCTTTCCATCCCCTGCATTTATTACCGGAACCCCAGCCAGCCTGGATATAAGTCGGCAAATCCCGCTGTCAGAATGCCTGATAATAAACAGGTTTACCTTCATTCCCAGTATGGTATTTATAGTGTCAATTATTGATTCACCTTTTTTTAAGCTGCTGGTAGAAGCAGAAAAATTAATCAAATCTGCGCTTAACCTTTTTGCAGCTATTTCAAAAGAGTTTTTAGTCCTGGTACTTGGCTCAAAAAAAAGGTTTGCTATTGTGTTCCCCCTTAAGGTAGGGACTTTTTTTACTTTCCTTTCCAGGACTTCAATAAAGGAGGTAGCGCTATTCAGTATCGAATCAATATCTTCCCTGGTCAGCCCGTCTATCTCTATTATGCTTTTTCCTCTTATCATAAAATTTAATTCTCCGAAATAAAAACCTTGTCAATACCGTCAGTTTCCTTTACCCGGACATCAATAAATTCATTTAAGGAAGTGGGAATATTTTTGCCCACGTAATCAGCCCTAATGGGAAGCTCCCTGTGGCCCCTGTCCACTAATACCACTAGCTGGATAGTCCTGGGCCTCCCCAGGTCAATAATTGCATCCAATGCTGCCCTTATAGTCCTTCCGGTAAACAGGACATCATCCACTAAAATTATATTTTTATCTTTTATGTCAAAGGGAATATCAGTTATTTGAATGTCTGATTTTATCTTCTTGCCTATATCATCCCTGTAAAATGATATGTCAAGCTTTCCTACTGGAATATCAACATTTTCTAGCTTCTTTATATTTTCGGCTATTCTCTGGGAAAGAGGAACGCCCCTTTTCTGGATACCTATAAATACTAAATCCTTGCACCCCTTATTTCTCTCCAGAATTTCATGGGAGATCCTTTTTATAACTCTTTCCATGTCTTCTTCGCTAAGGATTAGAGCTTTTTCCTGCATCTTAAAAAAAAACCCCCTTACAGCTAGTAAGAAGGTTAGCTAAAAATTTTCTATTTATATTTTTTTTCACTGCTTACCCCTTTTAGCCTCTCTGGACTATTTTAAAGGTTATTTTATTCTCCAATATAATATAGGAGATTTAAAATAAAAACAAGCATTTAAAAGTTTAATAAAATGTTGAATTACTTATGTAAAGATATAAGAAAAATAATTTTTAGTATTTGTATTAATTAAAAAATAATAATATAATATATATTCGAATAAATAAATCATTAATTATTTTAATAAAGGTTGATGGGCTACCAAATTACACCATTTATAATCTCTCCCTTTCTGGGCGTTATTTGCGCACTTGTCTTTATCGCCTATATTCTAGCCTACAAGCCTACCTACTATTACAAGTCCCTGATACTGCTATGTTCTGGAGCTACCATCTGGCTACTGGCTAATATACTACAGGTTATGAGTACCAACATTGACTTTAAGATACTTTTTAACCGTATATCAAGTGTCGGGATTATAATGGTTACTATCTACTTTTTTATCTTTACTGCTTTATATACCAGTAAAAAAGAATGGACAGCATGGCCTAAATTGATATTTTTATCCATAATCCCGGCAGCGGAGCTTATCCTGGAATTTACCAATAAATACCATCACCTTATAATTACTAACTACGAGCTAATAAATGCTAATGGAAACCTGTTTTTAATTAGGGAATATGGATTATTTTTCTGGGTATGGATTATTTATACATACCTGCTTTTAGCAGTAAGCTGTATTATGCTAATAAATCTGCTTATAAATTCTATTAAATTTTACAGGAAACAGGTGATTTTTTTACTTTCTGTGCTTGCCCTCCCCATAATTGCAAACCTTTTATTTTTTTCTAAAGTTACCCCTCTAAGCTATATAGACTTCACGCCTATTGCCCTGACTGCCAGTATGCTTATTATGCTGCTGGGAGTAACCAGACTAAAGTTAGGAGAGATAGTTCCTATTGCCCGCAGTGCATTGGTTGAAAATATGAGGGACGGGTTGATAGTTATAGATACTGAAAATATTATCTTGGACATAAACCCGAGGGCAAAGAAAATTATGAGGATGCCCAACTCCGACCAGCTTTTAGGCAAGAAAATTACCGCCATCTGGAATAAAGCCGGAAGATATATAAATTCCGGGTCCGGAAAAGAAATTAAAAAAGTTACAGCCAAGGGAAATATCAAATTTTACGAAGTAGATATATCTGGCTTTAAAGATTATAGTGGAAAACTAGCCAGCAAAGTAATACTGTTGCGGGATATAACTGAAAGAAAAAAAATTGAAAACTCTTTAAAAGAGAGGGTTGAATTATCAAAGCTTATATCAAAAATATCCACAAGCTTTATAAGCTCAAACATAGATGTTGACAAGAAGATAAATTCTGCCCTGGGCCAAATAGGGAAATTTGCCGGGGTGGACAGAAGCTATTTGTTCCTGTATTCGGAAAAAGACAATGTATTTAAAAAAATAAACAGCTGGGCCCTAAAATCTTCCCACTCTAAGGTAAATATGGGAATTGAAGAAAAGCCCTGGCTGATGGATTTTTTAAAAAACTATGAACAAATTTATATAAGTAATTTGCAAAATGCAAAAGGCTTGCCCGATAAAGCTCAATTATTGAGGGAGGAGCTAATCCAGAAAGGCGTAAAATCCCTTCTTATTGCCCCTATTTATACGGGAGAGAATATATTCGGCTTTATTGGATTTGACTCCATAAGAGAGCTAAAGCAATGGAGTGAAGAAGATGTATCCCTTTTAAAAATTGCTGGAAACATGTTTCTAAATGCTATCCAAACCAAAAAAGCTAGAAGAAAGATTGATTACTTAAGCTTCCATGATTCATTAACCGATTTATACAACAGGGCTTATGTGGAAGAAGAGTTTAAAAGGTTAAACTATAAAAGATACCTACCCTTAAGCTTTATTATCCTTGATATCAATGGCTTAAAATTAATTAATGACACTCTGGGTTTTGAATATGGCGATAAGCTTATTAAAAAAGTGGCAAGGATTTTGCAAAAAACCAGCCGGCGGGGAGACATAATAGCAAGATGGGGAGGAGATGAGTTTGCCATCCTTCTTCCCCACACAAAAGAACAAGACGCAAATAAGATAATGGATAGAATAAGTGGAGAAGTCAAGAGAACAAAAGCTCACAAAATTAAGGTTACCCTTTCCATGGGCATATGTACTAAAATAGAACCCAGCCAGAAGATAAGAGAAATAATAAAAGAGTCAGAAAGGAGACTGGAGAGGCAAAAGCTTACCGAAAGCAAAAGCATTTCCTCCTCCATTATTTCTTCCCTTAGCCAGTCGTTATGGGAGAAAAGCAATGAGACTGAAGAACATGCAAAAAGAATGAAAAAGCTTGCAGTAAAACTTGGCCAGATTATCAACCTACCAACTAACAAGATTGATGAGCTTAAGCTACTGGCTCCCCTCCATGATATTGGGAAGATTGCAGTTCCTGACGGAATACTTGAAAAGAACGGCAAACTTTCAAAAAAGGAATGGGGAAAGATAAAGACCCATACTGAAGTAGGCTACAGGATTGCAAAATCTTCAAAACAGCTAAGTTATATAGCAAACGGCATTTTATGCCACCATGAAAGGTGGGATGGTTCTGGTTACCCGCAGGGATTAGCAGGTGAAGAAATTCCCATAACCTCAAGGATAATAGCCATTGTGGATGCATTTGATGTTATGGTTCATGGAAGACCCTATAAAAAAGCGATGTCGGTAGAACAAGCGGTAAAAGAACTAAAAAAATTTGCAGGAATCCAATTTGACCCATATTTGGCCGAAAAATTCATAAAAGTCCTAAATGGCACTCATGCATTTAAATAATACAACTCATTTAAGTAAACTGCGTAGGTATTGACATAAGAATGATAAATTATTAGAATTTCTCTTTGTATCAACTTATGATATGCAAATTATAATTAATTATAGAAGAAGGAGTCTTGTAAGTGAATACTAGAAGCAAAAAGATAAAGACAGCTGTAATAGCAATAATAAGTATTTTTACATTATCCATTATCTTTTCTTTGCCTAGCGCATTACTTGCCCAGGAAGAAGAAGGCGCTACAGAAGAAGAGACATTTGAAACCCCTGAAGAGATTACCTTTGATGTTTCTTACCCTGAAATTAAAGCCAAATCAGGGCAAGCTTTTGAATTCAGCCTTGATTTAACTTATGTAGGGCCGGATGCATTAACTTTTGACTTAAAATGGGAAGCGCCAGAAGGATGGTATGTACAAATAATGCCTTCATACCAGGAAACAGAAATCTCTGCAGTAAAGCTAGAACCTAATAAAGCAGAAACCCTAAAAGTAACTGCAATGCCCTTAGTAAAAAAGCAGCCTGGCGAATACCCCATAAAAGTGATCGCTTCACATGAGGAAAGTGGCTTGGAGGAAACAGCAGAAGTAAATGCCATAGTTACAGCAACTTATGAGCTCGGCTTTACCACCAAAACAGGTAGGTTAAATACTGAAGTTACTTCAGGAAAAGATAATAAATACACGCTGGTATTAAATAACAGTGGTTCTGACTCTATTGAAAACCTGTCCTTAAACGCACAGGAACCTGAAGGATGGATGGTAGATTTTGACAATTATGAAATAGAAACCCTGGAAGCAGGAGAAGAAAAAGAGGTAGTGGTCACCATAAAGCCTCCAGAGAAGACAATTGCTGGCGACTATATGCTTTCCTTTTCAGCTTCAAGCGATAATGCCAATGATTCACTGGAATTGAGGGTAACAGTTTTAACCCCTACCGTCTGGGGATGGGTAGGAATAGGAATAATAGTAGTGGTAATAGTAGGAGTAGCGATAATTTTTGCAAGATTAGGAAGAAGATAAAATTATGGAAAATATAATTTTTTCTGAAAATTTATCCAAAAACTATGACGGCACTCAAGCAGTTGATAACCTTAATCTGTCAATAAAAGAAGGCGAAATATATGGCCTGTTGGGTCCAAATGGTGCAGGAAAATCCACTATCATATTGATGATGTTAGGCTTAACTGAGCCTACTTCCGGTACTATTAGTGTAGCCGGCTTCAATTCCACCCGAGATCCTTTAAAGGTTAAAAGGATTACAGGTTACTTGCCTGAAAAGATTGGCTTCTATGAAGACATAACTGCAGAAAATAATCTGGCCTACACAGCTGAGTTAAACAATATAAATTACAGGGAAATACCTGAAAAAATTGATGAGGCATTAAAGATAGTTGAATTGCTTAACCATAAAAAGCAATTGGTAAAGCAGTTCTCAAAAGGAATGAAACAAAGGCTTGGTATTGCTGATGTTTTAATAAAAGATCCCAAGCTGGTAATATTTGACGAGCCAACAGAAGGCCTGGATGTCAAGGTTGCAAATAGCATCCTGGATACAATTACCAGGTTAAATAAAGAAAAGGGCATTACTTTTATGCTTTCTTCCCACCAGCTTAACCTGATCCAGAAAATTTGCCACAGGGTAGGGATCTTGTCCCGTGGAAAGCTTATAGGCGAAGGCAATATAGAAGAATTGGGCAGGAAGCTATTTGGTGGAGGCAGGTTCAGGATAGAAGTTGAAATATCTGGAGACACTAAAGAACTATTAAATGAATTTAATAACATGGAAGATGTTATAGATATAGGAAAAGAAGGAAATGTTTTCCAAATCATTTGTAACAAGGATTTAAGATCTGATATTTCCAAAGCCATAGCTAAATCTGATTCAGTGCTTACAAGAATGAATATAAAGGACTACGCATTAGAAGAAATTTACCTAAAATATTTTAAAGAGGAGTAATATGAGAAGCATTCTTACAGTATATAGAAAAGAGCTAGCTGATTATTTTGGCAGCAAAAAGTTTATCATACTTTTAAGCTTAGTTTATGTTGCAGGTCTCTCTTCGGTTTATGTTTCATTGCAAAATATCAGGGAAGCTGCTAGCGGGTTAGATAATTTTGTATTTTTAAAACTGTTTACAACTTCTGGAGATATACTTCCTTCTTTTATTTCCTTTATTAGCCTGTTTATTCCTATAATCGGAATAATATTTGGATTTGACGCTATTAATAGCGAAAGGACTACTGGAAACTTGAGTAGATTAATATCTCAACCAATATTTAGAGACAGCGTTATAAACGGTAAATTTTTAGCCGGCATTACTACCATGAGCATAATTATTTCAAGCATAGTATTTCTGATTGGGGGTATTGGACTAAGGACAATTGGAGTTCCTCCAACATCAGAAGAAATTTTAAGAATTTTCTTCTTTATATTCATATGCATCTTTTATGGAACTTTTTGGATGTCCCTTTCTATGCTGTTTTCAATTATCATGGAAAAGACTGCAACTTCTATACTTACGGCCATAGCCATATGGCTATTTTTAATTGTATTTTTGCCTATTATCGCTAATGCAGTTGCTAACACAGCTGTTCCCCTGGAAAATGCAAGCTCGGCCGAACAGGTAAAAAATTATGTCATTGAACATAATATACTCAGGGCATCTCCCTCTACCCTGTTTTCTGAATCTATAACTACACTATTGATACCTGCAGGAGGGCATTTCTTCCTGAACCCCCAATCCCTTGCTTCAGCGGACTTGGGAAAGATGATTTTAAGCCCGCTGTCATTAGGACAAAGCTTGATACAGGTTTGGCCACAGCTAATAGTTATTATAGCTTTAGCTATTATTTGCTTTGCAATATCTTATGTAATATTCATGAGGCAAGAAATAAGGGCTACTTAATCTTGTTGAGTTAAAACTTCTTCTATTAAGCTGTTGCCAGCAGAAACTTTATCTACGCTGTGAATAGAGGCGCCGCTATCAGTTATTACTTTTTCTAATTCCTCAAATAATATATTGTCTCCTTCACAGGTAATTTTCACATTCTCAACTTTCTGGTCCATTTCCTTCAATGTAATATCCACCCCATTTATCCCTTTTATATCCGCTATCTGGCTTACCAGATCTATAATATTAGGTAAATGAGGTTTTAGCACATCCAAAACAATTCTTCTAATTTTTCCCAATTTTACCACCTTTTTTATTCTATCACTTAATTTATTTCCTTAAAACAGCCAGGCATTCTTGTAAGTCGCTTGCTAGGTTATCTTCTATCTCTACCATCTTGCCAGTAACCGGATGCATAAATTTTAATTTCTTTGCGTGCAGAAATTGCCTCTCTAGGCCAATTTCATTGGCAATTTTTCCAGATTCTTTATTCCCGTACTTGCTATCCCCTATAACAGGGTGGTCAATATATGAAAAGTGCACCCTGATTTGGTGCGTCCTTCCTGTCTTTAGCTTTATTTTTACTAAACTGCAATTCTTCCTATACTCCTCTATTACTTTAAAGCTGGTTTGGGCTTTTTTGCCCCTGTCTATAGAAATAGACATTTTTTTCCGGTCTACCCTCGACCTTCCCACAGGCAGCTTAATTTCCCCCTCCTCTGCAGGCAGTTTCCCATAAATCAGAGCTACATATGTCTTTTTCACTTCTCTGCCTTTAAATTTTTCTGCCATCAGCCTGTGGGTTTTATTGTCCTTGGCAACTACCAGCAGCCCCGAAGTATCTTTGTCCAGCCTGTGGACTATCCCCGGCCTCTCACCCTGATCACAGCTTGAAAGACTGTTAAAGTGATAAATTAAGGCATTTACCAAGGTCTCTGTAGTCTTGCCCGGTGCTGGATGAGTTACCATTCCAGCAGGTTTGGAGACAATGGCCATATAACTATCTTCATATTTTATGTCCAGCTCTATGGGCTGGGGAATAATTTTCTTTCTGTAATCAGTCTTAGTTCCAGAAACTACAATTATATCCTTTGCCTTTAATGTATAATTTTTATCTACTGTCCCGCTGTTTACAGTTACTTTTCCTTGTGCTATAAGTTTTGCTATATAACTTCTGGAAAGGCTTTCTATCTTGTCTGAGAGGTATTTATCTATCCTTTTTCCCTCATCTCCGCTTTCCGCTATAAATCTGTATTGGCTTTCCTTCAAGTACTTTTTGCCCCACTTTTTTTAAAAAATTCTTTAAACAAGAAAATTATTACTATCCCAAAACCAATAATAATGAAACTATCAGCAATATTGAAGACTGGCCAGTATACCAGGTTTAGAAAATCCACAACCTCGCCATAAACTACTCTGTCAATTAAGTTGCCTATTGCCCCACCTAAAATAAAGCCCAGAGCAATATTGTAAAAATAGGAATCAAACTTTAAGTATATTTTGATAAATATTATCAATATTATGGCAATTACAGAAATTATTGCCAATATATTGGCATAACCCTGAAACAGGCCAAAAGATGCTCCACTGTTCTTAACATGGGTTATAAGGAGCACTCCCGGTATAAGGTCTATGCTCTTGTTTTCAGGAATATTTTGCATAATCCATTGCTTTGTATACCTATCTGCTGCAATAATTATTGCAGCGCTAATTAAGAATAATAAATTTATTATTAACTTTCTTGATGTTTTTTTCAAACAATGCTCCCTACTCTTTCAATGGAAATTTTCAGGCTCAATCCGTTTACGGTTACCTTCTGGTTAAAAAGATCTTCTCTTTCTTTAAACTCTACTTTTTTAGATAAGGTTTCCTTTTTTATGTAATTCTTGAATTTTCTTATTATTTCCTCTTGTCTGCTTCCGCAAGTTATGTAAGTGTTTATGGTATTTTCAATGTCAAAGTCTGCTTCCTTCCTTAAATTCTGTATCTGGTGTACCAGTTCCCTGCTGAAGCCTTCCTCAATTAAGCGTTCCGGTATTTCTGTAGGGAGCCCTATAGTAAATGTCCCGTCACTTTCAATACCAAAACCTTTTCTACTTTTGGTTTCAACCAGAATTTGCTCCGGTTCCAGTTCTATTTGTTTTCCGTCTATAATCAAGGAAACCCTTTTGTTGTTGTTGACCTTTAGAGCCAGCTTGGCTTGATTAGCACTATCCAGCTTTTCCTTTATTTTCGGTACCAGCGGTCCGTATTTAGGACCTACCAGCTTAAGGTTTGGCTTTATGTCATAAGATACCAGTTCCCCCATATCTTCTACAAATTCAATTTCTTTGATATTTAACTCTTCTTTTATAATATCCTTGAAATGGTTAATGGCATCCGTTATGCTTTTGTCCCTTTCAAAATATATTTTAACTTTTTCTATAGGTTGTCTTGTCTTTATATTAATTTTATTCCTGACAGTCCTCCCCAAGCCTACAACTCTCCTGGCAATATCCATTTTAAAGCTCAGGTCCCCATCTATTAAGCTTTCATCTACTACCGGATAGCCTTCCAGGTGTACGCTTTCTTCACCTTCCCCTATACTATTTGCCAGATTCTGGTAGATTTCTTCACTCAAGAAAGGAATATATGGGGCCAGTAATTTAGACAGAGTTAAAAGGCAGTCATATAGTGTCATATATGCGCTGATTTTATCGTTATCTTCTTCACTTTTCCAGAAGCGCCTCCTGCTTCTTCTTACATACCAGTTTGATAGGTCGTCTACAAATTCCTGTATTTTTCTTCCACTGTCAGTAACATTAAAGTCGTCCATTAACCTATTTACATCTTCTATGGTCTGGTTTAATTCTGATATTATCCACCTGTCTATTTCATATCTGTCTTCTACTTTAAGCTCATGTTCTGAGGGATTAAAATTATCTATATTTGCGTAAATTACAAAGAAGGAATAGGTATTCCACAAGGTCAGCAAAAACTTCCTTACAACTTCATCAATGGCACTCGAAGAAAAGTTTTTGGGTAGCCAGGGTGAAACCCCGGTAAAGAAATACCACCTTAATGCATCCGCTCCCTGCCGGTTAAGTATCTCCCATGGCTTTATAATATTGCCCCTGGACTTGCTCATCTTCTGGCCATTCTCATCATTTATTAAACCCAGGCACAGGACATTCTTGTAACTTGATTTTTTAAACAGCAGGGTTGATATGGTCAGCATAGTATAAAACCAGCCTCTGGTCTGGTCTATGGCTTCACATATAAAATCTGCAGGGTAGCTTTCTTCAAACAGCTTTTTGTTTTCAAAAGGGTAATGGTTTTGAGCAAAAGGCATAGATCCTGAATCAAACCATACATCTATAACTTCAGACACCCGGTGCATATCACTTCCGCATTCTGGGCATTTTATTATTACCTCATCCACATATGGACGGTGCAGGTCCAGGTTCTCAAACTTATCCTTGGCCTTTTCTCTCAATTCTTCCAGGCTTCCGATACATGCTCTATGACCATGCTCATCTTCCCAGATAGGAAGAGGAGTGCCCCAGTAACGCTCTCTGGTTAGAGCCCAATCAACATTGTTTTCCAGCCATTTCCCAAACCTTCCATACTTTATATGTTCAGGATACCAACTTACATCTTCATTAGACTTTATTAAATCATCCTTTAGCGAAGAAGTTTTTATATACCAGCTTTGTTTCGCAAAATAAATTAGCCTGCTATCACATCTCCAGCAAAACGGGTAAGAGTGTCTGTATTTTTCAAAGGTAAAAAGTATTCCCCTTTCCTTTAGGGCCGCTACTATTTTAGGATTAGCTTTTTCAATATTCAGTCCCCCGAATTTTTTTACCTCTTTTTTAAAAGCCCCTTCCTCTGTAACCATCTGCACTACCGGCAATTTATTTTCTTTTCCCACCTTCATGTCATCTTCACCAAAAGCCGGGGCAATATGGACTATTCCCGTTCCTTCAGAGGTAGAAACAAAATCGCCCGCTACCACCCTGTATGCATTATCCTTTTTTGCATAATCATATACGGGAAGATAGCTTAGCCCTACCAGTTTTTCCCCTTTATACTCATCTGTAATCTGGTAGCTGTCATCTTCCTTGAACACATCCCCCAGCAAATCTTTTGCCAGCACAAGCTTTTCACCCTCAAATAAGACCTCCACATAAACAGCGTCCTTGCTTACGGCACATCCAACATTGGAAACTAGCGTCCATGGAGTTGTGGTCCAGACAAGCAAATACTTGTCACTAGAACCTTTAAGCTTAAATTTAACCACTATGGTTTTATCTTCAACTTCCTGATACCCTAGGGCCAGCTCATGGGACGATAGTGCAGTTCCGCACCTGGGGCAAAAGGGGACTATCTTGTGGTCTTTGTAAAGAAGCCCTTTCTCCCAGATAGTTTTTAAAATCCACCATACTGTTTCTATATACTCGTTTTTGAAAGTAAAATAGGCATTTTCCATGTCAAGCCAGAAGCCTATCCTTTCGGTCATTTTTTTCCAGTCTTCCTCATATTTCATTACACTCTGCTTGCATAGGCGGTTAAACTTTTCAATCCCTATGTCTTCTATTTCTTTCTTGGAATTAATGTTAAGCTTCTTCTCGATCTCCAGCTCTACCGGCAGACCATGGGTGTCCCACCCCGCTTTCCTGGGGACATGATATCCCTTCATGGTCTTATATCTTGGAAAGATATCTTTAAACACTCTTGAGAGCACATGATGCACTCCAGGGGTGCCATTTGCTGTAGGGGGACCCTCGTAGAAAATGAACTTTTCACTGCCCTGGTTCTTATCCAGACTTTTTTTAAAAATTTTGTTTTTCTCCCAAAAGCCTAATATTTTTTCTTCCAGCTCTACCAAGTTTACTTTGCTGTCAACCTTTTTAAACATTGCCAATCCTCTAATCTTAATTCTTTAAACTAAAAAACTGCTTTAGATTTTATATAATTCGGCTAATTTTGTGAAGTAATAATATTACTATCTTTTAGTATATCAATCAATGTTTTAGCAGATTTTGCAGACTTAGCTTTATAATGGTTGTTAAAAAAAATGTATGTTTTTTCAGTGCTGGCACCCACATTTTTTATCCTGGGCAACCATTCTTCAAGCTCGCTTGAAGAATACAGGTAGTCATATCTCTGATAAGCATGCTGGTGGTTCCACCATTGGGCTGAGTTCCTTCCATGGAATCTAATATATCCAACCCTGGTGGTATTTATATCTGTGGGAGGAAGCAGGCCCCTGAGCTGTGGCTGGTCCACATTGCAAAAGCCAAGCCTTAAATCCTTCAGCGTTTTGAAGGTTTCTTCCCTCAGCCAGGAGTCATTTCTGAATTCAACTGCTGATTCATAACCCTGAAAACGCTCCCCCACCTCTTTCAGGTATTCGAGGCTAGACTGACTGAATTTAAAAGAGAAGGGAAACTGGAGTAGAATACAGCCCAGTTTACTTGCATCTTTTAATGGTTTTAGGGAGTCAAAAAAATTTTTTATCTCCTCTTTTTTGAAATCCCTGCTGTGGGTTACAGAGCTATGGGCTTTAACTGAAAACTGGAAACCTTTTCTTACTTTTTTGGCCAAATTATAGAAAATGAAAGGGTTGGGGTGTGAATAATAGGTAAAATTTATCTCCACCGCATTAAAGCTTTGCCCGTAATAGTTTAAATTTTTCTTTTCTTCCAATCCTTCCGGGTAAAAAACCCCAACCCAATCTTTGTATTTATAGCCTGAAGTTCCTATAAAAAGATTTGTCATCTAATCATAATTGTGATGAAATTTCGTTTAGGATCTTGTCCTTGGACATAGCGCCTATTATTTTTTTGACTACTTGCCCATCTTTAAATAACAATAAAGTGGGAATGCTGCTAATTCCATATTTTATGGCTGTATCCCTATTTTCATCAACATTTAACCTGCCAATTTTAAGCACGTCTTTTTTTTCATCAGCAATTTTTTCAATTTCAGGTTCAATCATTTTGCAAGGACCGCACCATACAGCCCAAAAATCTACCAGAACTGGTAGATCAGAATTAACTACTTCATCGCTAAAATTAGAATCTGTTAAATCAATCATTCCTTCTGCCATTATTTCTCCTTTTTCCCTTTCAATATTTGTTTTTAAAGATACTCTATCATTTCTATTTTTTCAACATTAATAAAAACTACTTCCCTTTTTCTTTTTTCCTCTGGGAATTTCCTGCTTGTGGGAGTCACATGTGCATCGGTAATTGGTATAAACTTGTCAACATGTGAAGTCATGTAATCACTGAGCCTTCCTCCAACCATTATGTGGACAGTGCCTTCTACGATATAGGATTCAGTTTTAACTTTCACTTTTACTTTGTCCCTTGGGCCTTTCATTTACATCCCCCATGTTTTTAAGATGATATTATCAGAGCAATTTTTTTTAGTCAAACTTATTTATTTTTAAAAAAGTTATTTATAAATAAACCCATTTATACTATAATATGCCATAATAACTGAGAATAACTGAAAGGAGATTCATGTATAAATGCCTGGAATGTGGCAATACAGAAAAATTTATTGGGGAAGCACAAGAAAGCGGAAGCGTAGAAATCTACAGGACTAAAAACGGGTATGATTGGGCTTACAAGGTATCCGACAGTTGCTGGAAGTCTAATTTTACCATAAAGCAATGCCCTTGCTGCGATTCTAAAAATATAGCTAAGATTTAGTTTTACTTATTATTTTCCATCTTGCTAGCAATTAGTTTGCTGGCTCTAAACAGGGAGCCGAAGGTTCCTGCATCCGTCCACCAACCCTTAAGGAGTGTGTAGGTCATAATTCCCCTGTTTATATATGCATTGTTTACATCAGTTATTTCCAGCTCTCCCCTGTCTGAAGGTTTTAGGGTTTTTACAATATCAAAAACCTCATTGTCATACATGTAGAGCCCGGTAACAGCGTAATTGCTTTTAGGGTTTTTGGGCTTTTCTTCAATGTTTACTACCTTGCCCCCATCAACTTCTGCAACCCCAAACCTTTCCGGATCCTCTACTTCTTTAAGGAAGATATGAGCGCCTTTTTTTCTGCCTTCAAACTCCTTTATATATGGTTCTATATCATCTTCAATTATATTATCCCCAAGCATAACAAACACTTTATCCTTGTCCACAAAATTTTCTGCAAGTTTCAAGGCAGCCGCTATGCCTCCTTCACCTTCCTGGTAGGTATAGCTTATATCCTTTAGGCCAAACTCACTTCCATTCCCCAAAAGCCTCAGAAAGTCCCCAGCATAATTTCCACCAGTTACAATCATTATATCCTCAAGGCCTGCATCTACCATTGTCTCCAATGGATAATATATCATGGGCTTATCATAAACAGGCAGCAAATGTTTATTGGTAACCTTGGTGCAAGGCATAAGCCTTGTGCCCAGTCCTCCCGCCAGTATAACGCCTTTCATTTTTCAATCACCATTCCTTAAAATAATTTTGTAATAAAATAAAAAACAAAAATAATTACAGATAAAACTGTACAATAAATTGCAAATACATTTAAGTTCTTCGTGCTTACCATATTCAGTAAAAATTTTATAGCAAAATAGCCCGCTATAAAAGAGAAAATAAGTCCCACCAGGAGATTTACCAACACTATCCTTCCCCCGCTGGCTATCTCTGCCCATTCGCTAAATATTTCAAATATAAAAGAGCCTAATATTACGGGAACTGAAAGCAAAAATGAAAACCTTACCGCTTCCTTTCTGCTGATCCCAAAATACCTTGCAGATGATATGGTAGCCCCTGACCTGGAAATGCCTGGAAATATGGCCAGAGCCTGCCCCAGGCCCACTACCAGGACAATTGGAAAACTTAACTTATTATGTCCACCGGTATTTTTCTCCATATGCCTTCCCCCGATCTCGCTGGTCCACAAAAGCAGTGCCGTAACCAGTAAAAATGCTGCTACCATAAGGGGGCTGGAAAAAAGCTTTTCTGTATAATCTTCAGCCAGAAACCCTATTACTGCTGCAGGGATGGTGCCCAGGATTATAAAAAGGGAAAGCTTAAAGTCAGAACTTTTTCTTTGCTTTTTTATAAACAAGCCCAAAAAAAATCCCTTTATAATACTTACAATGTCTTTATAAAAAACAGATACAACTGCCAGCAGGGTTCCGAAATGGACGGTGACGGTAAAATAAAGGGGGATGTAATCCCATGAAAAAAAATAGGGTAAAATTACCAGATGCCCCGAACTGCTTATTGGAAAGAATTCGGTAATGCCTTGAATTATGCCTAAAATAATTGACTGTAATATACTCAACTTATATAATGTTTAAATATTTTAAAGCTAGCCTCTAATTTGCTAAATAGTAACATAAAATTATAAAAATTAAAAAATATGCCTAGTATACTAGCACAGCTTTATCATTATATGGCAACCTTTTTTACAGCCATGACTCCAATAGGAGAACTAAGGGCTGCCATACCAATAGCCCTGGGAACTTACAAGATGGGCATTGTGGAAACTTACATAATAGCAGTTCTGGGAAACATGGTCCCAGTAGTAATAATACTATGGATACTTGAGCCCATATCCAGGTTTTTGATGAGCAGGTTCCATCTAGCCAATAGGTTTTTTAACTGGCTATTTGACAGGACCAGGAGGAAATATTCTAAAAGGTTTGAAAGATATACCGGCTATGCACTTATAGGCTTTGTGGGAATTCCCCTGCCTATAACCGGTGGATATACCGGAGCCCTCATTGCCTTTGTGTTCGGCATACCCCCAAAAAAAGCTCTACTCCACATCACTATCGGGGTGCTCATGGCAGGGATTATAGTAACTGTAATTTGCCACACCGTGGGATATGTAAGATTTATAACTGCAGGCTAGGTACCTGCAACCATTATGCCTTCTACCAGCATGGTAGGGCTTCCAATATATCCCGAAGAGGGTATAAACCTCAAGTCATCAGCCACCATCTTTATGCTTTTACATAAACCCAGGAAATTAGTAGCTATGGTAACCTCCTTAACCGGAGCTGCAATGCTACCGTTTTCTACAAGCAGGCCCTTGGCCCCCACACTTATATCCCCGCTAATAGGATTTGCCCCTGAATGCAGGCCAATTATGTCTGAAACCATAAATCCCTTGCTGGTGCCCGAAATTATATCCCTGGCACTCCGGTTGCCGGGCTCTACATAAAAATTAGATATCCCAACAGAAGGTGTGGACCTGTAGGATGCTCTTTGAGCATTGCCGGTGGATTTGGTCTTATCTTTCCTGGCAGTGTAAGTATTGTAAAGGAAAGTTTTCAAAATCCCATTCTTTACTACTGCGGTTTTTCCCCTGTATACACCTTCTCCGTCAAATGGAGCCGATGAAAGCCCACCCTCAAGCACTCCATTGTCATATATGTCAATATCTATAGAAAATATTTTTTTGCCTATCTTACCCTTAAAAATAGATTTTCCTTTCTGTACTGAATCAGCAGTTAAAGCATCAGCAATAACTCCCATCAGTTGTGCAGCCACCAAAGGATCCAGTATTAAATCCATTTTCTGGGACCTTACTTTTTTTCCTCCCAGAAGCATGGTTGATCTCTTTGCCGCATTGGAGGCAATATCATCCAGGTCAATCTGGCCCAAATCCCTCCCGAAGCCAAAATAGTCTCCGGTTGAGGTGTCGTCATTTTGCTTGGATATTGCACTAATGTACATAAAGCAGCCTGAAGCACGGTAGCTGTCAGAAAAGCCCTTAGAGTTGATTAGGGCTACCTCTAAGGCATTATCATGGTACATCACATGCTGTATACCCTTAATCCTTTTGTCTTTGCCCTTGGTTATCTTTTCCAGGTCTTTGGTAGCCTTTATTTTTTCTTCTAGGGTTAATTTAAAATAGTTTTTGCTAAATAGGCTATCTGTGCCGGTTGTTTTTTCCGGGTATAAATATTCTTCCTTTCCGGGCAGGGCATTTATCTTTTCCTTTGTGGTAATCCTGCTATTCTCTATAGCTCTTTCCGCACAATCTGAAATACTGCCTCCTTCCAGCATAGAAGTATAAGCATAGCCTATAGCATTATCCCTAAATATCCTTATGCCTATACCGCTGGAATCAGAAAAAGAAAGGGAATCTACCCTTCCCTTAAACACCTCTATATCATTTTCCACAGAATTAGAGGCATAAACCTCATAACCGTCTAGATTTTTTCCTTCCAGGTTTTTTGCAACTTCTTTGCAGATTCCAGTAAGTTTTTTTTCCTGCATTATTTTTCTGTGCCTCCCACGGTCATTTTTGCCACTTTTATGGTTGGCTGGCCCACTTCATTGGCAATAGACTGGCCATTCTTTCCGCAGAAACCAGGAGCAAAACCTAAATCATTTCCCACTGCTTCTATTTTTTGCAGAACATTTGGCCCATTCCCTATAAGGGTTGCGCCTTTTATGGGCTCTCCAATCTCCCCATTTTCTATAATATAGCCCTCGCTTATTCCAAATACAAAATCCCCGGTAGCAGGATCCACCTGCCCCCCTGCAAATTCCTTGGCATAAATTCCTCTGCTAACAGATCCAATTATGTCTTCAGGAGCCTCGCTGCCATTAGCAATATAGGTGTTGCTCATCCTGGGATAAGGTATATGTCTGTATGACTGCCTCCTACCATTTCCAGTCTGGGCTGAGCGCAGTTTCTTTGAAGATTTCAGGTCAGAAATAAAGCTTTTAAGGATGCCTTCTTCAATGAGGGTAGTTTTACCGCTTTTGTATGATTCATCATCAAACCTGTATGAGCCCCAATGGCCATCCAGGCTGGGATCATCTATTGCTGTAACCAGGCCGGAGGCTACTTTTTTGCCCAGTTTTCCCTTAAAAACTGAAGCATCCTTTATTATGGCATCAGCTTCCAGGCCATGTCCGCAGGCCTCATGAAAAATTACACCTCCAAAAGCAGGCCCAATTACTACCGGCATCTCACCCGCAGGAGCTCCCATCGCATCCAGCATCCGAACTGCAATTCCTGCTGCCTGCAGAGCTACATCTTCAGGAGATTTCTGGCCGAACATTTCATACCCTAGAGTCTTGGCATAAGATTTATAGCCAGTCCTTATTTCCCCTTCCTTAGCTGCCACTACATTTACAGTAAGAATAACTTTAACTGATTTTTCATAAGAAGAGTGGCCCCATGAATTGGCAATAAATATCTCCTGCTCCAAATCTGAGATATTTGAAGCTACCTGTATTATATGCTGGTTAAAATTCCTGGCAGAACCGTCTACCGCTAAAAGCATATCCCTTTTTTTCTCCAGGGCAATGGTGCTGGGTTTCTTATCTACCCTGCCAGAGCTCTTAGAAGCCTCCCCCACTTTTATAGCACTGCCTGCATTGCTACTTCCAATAGAACTTGCTAGGATTCTTGCAGCATTAAGCAGGTCATCTTTTTTAATTGAGTCAACATAGCCATAATAAGTGGAGCCTTCATGCCATAGCCTTAATCCACAGCCGACGTCAAAGCCGCCTATAGAGCTTTCTATTTTTTGGTCTTCGAGTTTTATGCTGTTATTTACCTTCTTCTGCAAATAAATCTCAGCAAAATCCCCGCCACTTTTTAGCATGGCGGACAGTACTTTCTTTACTAAACTGGTCTCAATCATATAATTTTTCTAGCTATGATATTTCTTCTTCTGCTTTCTCGGCTGCATCTTTCCCCTCTTTTACTACTTTATCTAGCTTTGAGCCTAAGGTGTCTGTAACCTTTTTAGCTCTTTCTTTTCCCTTCTTTACAAATTCTTCTCCTTTGGCCCTTGCCTCAGATACTTTTTTTCCACTTTTGTCTACAAAATCCTTGGTTTTTTCTGCTGCCGTATCTAAGCCTTTCTTGCTCTTATCTGCTACCTCTTCACTTTTTTCCTTGATATCTTTTCTTATTTCCTTGCCTGATTTAGGAGCATAAAGCATCCCTATAATGGCTCCAATAAAAAGGCCTGAAAACAAAGATATCATAACAGGTAAAGCATCACTTCTTTCAGTTTCTCTTTTTTTATCTTCCACTGTCTTCCCTCCTTGTAAATTATTTTTTTAAAAGGTTAATAGTATTATAAAGCAAAGTGCTATTGTTTTTTAGTATCCTGATTTTATCCCTGGTTTCATTTAACTCTTCCATAGCTATTGCTGCCCTCCCCTTTAGCTTTTCAAAAGATTTCATCTCTTTATCTAATTTTTCAGCTGTCTCCTTCAGGTTTTTTACAGAAGGCATTACTTCCTTATTCACCTTGGAAGAAAATTTTTTCATATTTTTAGAAAGCCTAAAAAAAGGTATGGCAGCCATTACCCCCACTACCACCAGGCTTCCTATAAATATTAAAGTTGTAATGCCTACTATGGCCAAAGGACCCATAATTCTCCCTTTTTGTTATATATTTTAATATCTTTTATTTAAAAAACAAACAATCTAATTTATAATATACAAAAATTACTATAGTAAGTGAGGGCAAGTATAACATGAAACAGACAAAAAGGTTATTTTTAATATTTTTCATATCTACTTTGAGTTTAATTTTTATGGCAGCTTTTCTTTCCTGCAGCCAGCCTGAAATAGAACAGGGCGAGGAAGTTAGCCTGGAAGAAGAAATAGAAGAAGCTGCTGGAGAAGCTGAAGAAAAATCTATAGAGGAAGAAATAATTGACGTAATAGAAGAAAAAGTTGATTACGATACGGCAGAAGTTGGCGCAGAAATCAATGGCTTTATACCAGGTTATCTATGTACCAATAAGGATAATTACATAGAAATTGAAATAACCAACACCTCTGACTTTAAATGGAAAAAAGACGGCCAGAACATGGTAAGGATTGGATACCATTATTATTACAAGGAAGGTGCAACCGAAAGCTATGATAATCCTACCAGGACCCGCCTTCCCAATGATGTTAAGCCCGGGGATACAGTAACCGTAGAAGTACTGGTTAATGATATAAAAGAAGAAGGAAATTACATACTGAGGATAGATCCTGTGCTTGAAGGAAAGTTCTGGTTTTCATCAAAAGGGGTAGAAATGCTTGAAGGCGAAACTTATTTTGGCCCTTGCTCCAATAACGGGTAGCCAAAACCTGCAGTAAAAGCAATACAGGATTAGCTTTCCTTAAATGTATAAAATTAATATTAATACATTCTTTGGTAATGTATTGACAAATAATTTAATTCCACTATCATTAGGTCAGTTTATTATCCAGACTCTTAATTTAATTTTTTATGTGTGACCTTTGCGCAAAACATGGCGCCGGCGGAAAATGGTACTTTAACTCCGAACATTATTCAAATAAGGTTGCTGAAAAATACAATCTCCGTGATTACCTCCTTGAACAATACAAAAATTTTGAGCAGATATCTGTGCGTAAAGTTAACGGTTTCAGCCCGGTTGGTCTTGGCTATAAATTGCGCATGCCGGTTATTGGCAGGATTATAAAAAGTACAGCTGAAAGGCTATTACACAGTAAAAATACCCACACCAACCCTTTTAGTGCAGAAGGCCATATTGGCCAGGTTGTTCCCCTGGAGGATGCAATTGCAATACTTGAAAACTGTGCAGCAGAGCCTATTATAGAAAAAAATTGCATGTGCAGGTATATGACCCGGGGAATAAAAGAAGCATGCTGTATCAATTTCGGTGTAATGCCAGAAATAATTGATCAGCTACCCCGCTTTCGCTGTATCCCGATGTCTCCCGCTTTCCAGCTTCATTTAGTTTGTTACCTCCCTAAATGTGGAATTTAGTATTGGGCTGGTGGCTAACCTTTGCCCAAGTTGGACTTTCACCAACTAAAGCTTATACGCTTTCTCGGCACACCCATGGTAAGCTTTCTCACCATCTGCTCCAGCTTTGCTTTTTCTTTTTTTAGTTTTCTAAATTCTGTATCATTTGCAGTATTTCCATGGAATTTTCCCCTCTTATATTCTCTTGTCCACCTGCTTATCAGGTTTGGGTTTATTCCTTCCTCATTTGCAACTTCAATTCTTTTTGCTCCTGCCATTACTTTTTCCACCAGTTCTATCTTTAGATCCTTTGAATATTTCCTTTTCTTTGTCCCCATATTAATCTTTCCCTTCTCTTTTCTCCCAGTTTCTCTATTCTAACCTATCTTAAGAATCTGTCTAGTTTATGGGGGTAACCTTAATATACTTAATACAAGGTATTTTAAAATAACTGTAAGGATCCTATGAATAAAACACCTCTATTTACAATAATTCTTATAATAACTGTTGCTATTATATTTACCACTGCCATAACTTGTAATATGTGTGGTAAACCAGTAGACATTAATTTAGAAGAAAATGAAGAAACAGAAACACGATCAGATCAAAGCCAACATGAGCCAACAGAAAACCAAAGCTCTGCAGATGAAGAATTACCTGCAGAAGAAGAACCTCCAGATACAGATATTACAGATGATGAGGAAGACACAGCAAGTACAGAAGAAATTGCAGAAGAAGAAAACCACCCTCCTGTAATTGATAGCGTATTTATTGGAGAAACTGAACTCCCTGCTTCGTTTCCGATTTTTGTAAATATTAATAGTGAGAAAATTTTTAATGTAACTGTTTCGGATGAAGATGGGGATATGCTGACTTATACAAATGATTGTACTTGTGGATCTGTTAGTGAAATCAGGGTAAACGACGGTGAGGCAACTTTTGGATGGCTATCTCCTGAAGAACCAGGTCATTGTACTATAACCATAGTAGTTTCAGATAGCAAAGGTGCAGAGGATATTTTTGAGACTACAATTAATGTAATAGATTCAAGCGGAGAAGATTTAGAAGCAGTACCATTGGGAGAAGAAGAGATTGAAATATCTTTTAGCCAGCCAGCTTTTATAGATTTATGTGGTTATATAATAAAAGATACAGCTATATGGGACGGAATAGGTCGTGTTTTTGTTGGAGATAGCAGCTCTAATAAAATGATAAAAGGTTATTTAAGCTTCGATACAGGAATGTTTGAAAGCCTGGGTACCGCAGAAGAATTATTAAGATCCTTTAGTGCTGAGTTGAATTTGACTGATATTTATGTTGTAAATGATCCTGATTTTGCAGAAAATTTGGTTATAAAGCACTTTAATTACGGTACACTTGATTTTGATGATTTTGAAGTAGGAGGAACTACTCTGGCAACTATTCCTACTTCAAGTATTGAAGATACTATAAGTGTTGATGTTTCAGATGCTGTTTTATCTGCTACTGCAGAAGGCAGAAATTATTTCCAACTAAAACTAGGCCTTAGCAGTTCTGGTTCTAATAATGGTATTGAAGATGGATACTGGATAGATTTAGAGGGGGCAACAATAACCATTACTGCCAGCGGCACCATTTCTCCATAAGATGAGAGTTAAAATATAAACTCTTAAGCTTTTATAATGCAATTTTTCATTTAATGAATGGATATTTTTTAGATATAAAATAAGAAGTTATAGGGCCCATTAGCAAGCTTAAAACTATGATACCCACATTAAATGTAAATATTAACGAAATAAAAGGATTTCCAAACACAACCAATATATTTGCAAAAATATAAAAATCAACAATATTTTTCAAAAAAGCCAAGTTTTTTATTCTGTGTTTTATATTTTAAATCTATCGGGGGTTATAAGCTATATCTAAAAATACAACTTCTGGATAGAACAGGTAAAAATCATAATCATCTTCACTATCGGTAGCACCATTTAATCCTACTTTTATTTGGAATCTTTCTTTTCCTGAATCAATTGCATTTTGCATCTCATTTAAAAGGCTTTCAGAGGAGATCTCAAAGGGGCTTACAAAAGTAGGCAATTCTACGCTAAAAATACGGTTACCTCCCACGGCAAAATCTGCCATATTAATCTCAGTCCCATAATCAAAGGCTTTAAAATCAACTATAGTTGAAAAGTCTGCCGGCTCACCCCTCTTATTGATATGATCTATTATGAAGACTGCATCTATTATATCTACACCGTCATATCTATCGAAGTAAGATAGATCAAAACTTAAATAACCTTTTGTCTGCTTATTAAGACTAATATCACCAACTATGATCATTTCATATCCTACCTCTGTATCTTTTATAATATAACCACTTAAAGAAGGATCAGCTTCAATAGATACTGCTCCGCCAAAATCAAACTCTTCTTCAGCTACTGGAAGAAGTGCTATATTTATAGTAAAGCTGTCTTCTGCTCCGTGGGGATCAGATACTGTAACGGCAATATCTACATCTAGAGGTGTTTCAGAATCTTCAGTATTTGGAGGGGATATCCAATTGAAAGATACGCTGTCAACTGCCAGTCTAGTAATATCTGCTACCTCTCCCTGTGTTGCTACAATATTAAAATTCATCTCATCCCCGTCCGGATCTTCAGCTATTACTGTTATATTATGATCAGCTTCCTCATATCTTTCAGGCAAGGTCTCAACTCTTAAAAAGTCTGTCATTTCCTCATCTCCAAAAAATATAGCAGCTATATCAGGTGGGCTGTTTCCTTCATCACTCATATCGTCATCATCAACCGGATCTGTGTCATCACCTGGAGGGTCGCCATCAACGCCTCTGGTTACATCGTCTGTTGGTGGAGCATCAGTGCTGGTGTCATTCTCCTGTGGACTGTTGTCAGTGGTTTGGCCGCCAGTCTCTTCCTGCTGATCTTCTATCGTAATAGGCGTACCACAAAGATTGCAGGTAATAGCTGTAGAAAATATTAGAACTACTATAATTGAAAAAAGTATAATGAATCTTTTTTTCTTTGGCATAAATCCCCCAACAGTGTTATTGTTTTATTATTTATTTATTATAAATATTATTATTTGAGTAAATAATTATTAATACTACCAATACTGTTATAATTTTCAAGGGACGCAAGTGTTATAGATTAAATTCCAGCTGTATGATAGTGGCCGTGTTGGGGATCAGCGTAACAAGCAACTGTAGAAACCCAGCTATTCTAAAAGAAATTTCCTGGAGGTGTTAAGGTCTATTACCGGCAACTATTGGATAATAAGCTCTAATGATGCTCTTCGAAAGCATTGTTCTGTTGCATTTATTAGTTATTATTAAATCCTAAATTTATAAAAAGTAACAATTTGTTTTGCCTACAAGGTTTTCTAATTGATCCTCATAATTTTTGCTTCGAATAATGACTTATAGTATTTTTTAATCTGAAAATAAAAATATATCAACCTTGGAAGTAAATTCCTATACATAAATTGGTCCCTTCAGGAGAAAACCCGCAAACTGCAGGCTAAAAAGGCTGTATAACCAGGATAATCTATTCATACCTTAAGGTTTCAATGGGGTTAAGCTTAGCTGCACGCATAGCAGGATAAATTCCAAAAAACAAGCTAACAATAGTTGAAAAAATTATTGCAAGAATTATTGGAAATCTCCAACATTATGAGAAAAATAAGAACTTTTGCAGGTAATTTAAAAGAGAAGTAGTAGAGGAGGTAGTCTCAGGCACAGAAAGCCAGGCAGAGATTACAAAGAAGCACTCCATATCACCGGTACTGATATCCAGATGGAAAAAAGAATACAGGAGGGGAAAATACTTTAGCGGTGATAACTCCTCAGATATTGCAAGATTAGAGCTTAAGGTAAAAGAGCTTGAAAGACTGGTGGGCCAGCTTGCATTTGAGAACAAAATGCTAAAGAAGGCAAGGGACTTGGACAACAACAAAAAAAAAGAGAGTTCATCTGTGATAACCTCAAAAAATTTGGATCAGTTCAAGCGGGGTGGCCGGTAATGGGAATATCACGCTCTAGCTATTACTACAAGCCAAAAAAGAGCAAACAAGAAGAAGATAAAAAACTTACAGCCCTAACTGCAGATATAGCCTTAGAGCATCCCTACTGCGGCTACAGAAGGGTCACTGAAGCGCTAAAGGTAGGTGGTAGCACCTAAAATCCCGGGGTTTTTATGACTAGGTTTATGTTAGAGGATTAATTTGAAA
>CAYREF010000026.1:0-26620 GCA_964423265.1 uncultured Actinomycetota bacterium | reverse complement strand
GATGTGATAAAAAACATAAAGGGGGCAACATCCTATAATCTTAGGAAAAAGTTTGACTGGTTAAAAAAAGTGTACTGGAAAGAAGGGGTAGTGTGGTCACCTGGATACTTTGTTTCAACAATAGGAATAGATGAAAATGAAATGATAAGATATGTAAAGTGGCAGAAAAGACAGGATTTAGGTCAAGCTCAGCTTGATTTTTAAATAAGTGCCACGCACTTCAGTGCGTGGGTTTCTACAGCCAATGGCTTAAACTCAATCTTCCTTATTTTCTTTTTTGTTTGAGCTTTTATTGTTTTCTTTGTCTTTACCTGCTTTGCCATTAAAAGGGAGGTTGCATTCCTTTTTTATTTCCTTTTCGATTTTTTCCATTATTTTGGGGTTCTGGGCCAAAAATACCTTAGCATTTTCACGGCCTTGCCCTAATCTTTCATCCCCATAAGAATACCAGGAACCACTTCTGTTTATTATTTCAAGTTCTGCTCCCATATCTAATATGCTTCCTTCCCTGGAAATTCCCTTACCATACATTATGTCAAATTCTGCACTTTTAAAAGGAGGGGCTACTTTGTTTTTAACTACTTTAACCCTAATCCTGTTGCCTACAACATCGGTACCATTTTTTATACTGTCTATTCTCCTAATATCAAGTCTAACAGAAGCATAAAACTTTAAAGCCCTACCTCCAGGCGTAACTTCAGGATTACCAAATATTATTCCTATCTTTTCCCTAAGCTGATTTACAAATACCACCGAGGTTTTTGTTTTATTTACTATTCCGCTTAATTTTCTTAAAGCTTTGGACATCAATCTTGCCTGAAGGCCAACCTGGGAGTCTCCCATTTCCCCTTCTAGCTCAGCCTTGGGAACCAATGCTGCAACCGAATCAACAACAATGACATCTATGGCACCGCTTTTTAACAGTATCTCTGCAATCTCTAGAGCTTGTTCTCCATTATCAGGCTGGGATAACAGTAATTCGTCTGTATCCACTCCAACATTCCTTGCATATACAGGGTCCAGGGCATGCTCTGCATCAATAAAAGCAGCAATGCCCCCCTTTTTTTGAGCATTTGAGATTATATGTAAGGCTAATGTAGTTTTACCTGATGCCTCAGGGCCATAAATTTCCGTTACGCGTCCCCGGGGTATTCCACCAATACCCAATGCCAAATCTATTTCAATAGACCCAGTAGATATTGAAGGAATCGAAACTAGAGGGCCTCGGCTTCCCAACCTCATGATTGTTCCTTTTCCATACTGTCTTTCAATTTGTGACAATGTATTATCTATTACTTTGTCCTTATCCATTTACTCATTCCTCCAAAAAATATATTTTTTTATTCATTAGCACATATGGTTAAATATATAATACTACTTAATGTAGAATATTTAAACCTATTTATGTTTTTATTATAATTTAAATTCTCCAATAACAAAATACTCTGCTCCGCTAGGCTTAAGCACGCTTTCGTATAGTAAAACCTTATCACAATATATTTCGGGTATTCCTTCCACCTCCACCTTTTCTAAAATTCCAGAAATATTTTTTCTCTTCTTCAGCCTAGCCACAGTTGCATGAGGAATAAATTTTCTTTTTTCTTTTTTTATTTTTAAATCCTTGAGCTTCTCTTCTATTTTGTTGAATATTTTTTCCATATTATTAGCTGAATCTTCGATTTCAGCAAATACTACCCTTGCCCTGTACGGGTTTGGAAAAGCACCTAATCTTTTTTTAATATTAAAATTAAATGGTCTAATGTCTGCAACAGCTTTTTTTATGTTTTCTTTTATATCGGCTATTTTTTTTAGTTCAGTATTCCCTAGAAATTTTATCGTAATATGAATATTTTTCTCCGGTATAGGCTTTATCCCTTTTAATCCACTGAAAGAAATCCCTGTAGCGTCTTTAATTTTTTTTCTTGCCCCCTGCGGTAAATCTATAGCTATAAATAACCTTTTTATTTCTTTTTTGTTCATAGCCTGTAGTTTTCCTTTAATCCAATTCTTAGCTTGTTTATGATAAATTGAGCCGTTCTGAATTTTATATTTTTTCTAGTCCCCACAAATTTCTTTTCAAATAATTCATGGCTATTGTCAGGATAGAGGATACAGCAATATACCAGACCAACCTTTTCCCCTTCCGGTCCTGCATAACCAGTAACGCCTAATGAAAAATCGGAGCCAAACTGTTTTTTTGCTCCCTTTGCCATTTCCAGGCAAACTTCCCTGCTGACTGCTCCCTTATTAGCAGTTATTGCTTCCGGTACATCTAATAGCTTTGTTTTTGCATAATTGCTGTATGATACAATTCCCCCTAGAAAATAATCTGAACTCCCCGGAATTGCAGTTATCATATCACTTATTAACCCACCAGTAATGGATTCAGCTGTGCAGATAGTAATTTGCTGCTTAACTGATTTTATAGCTTCCTTTAAATGATAACCAATTTTAGTCCTATTTTTACCATATACCTTATTTCCTAGTCTCTTGCATATCTCTTTCTCAATTTCTTTTAAATCCTTTCCATGGTCCAAGGATATTAAAATAATTTTTATTAATCCTGGTTCAGCCGTGATTCCAATTTTAATATTTTTCTTGCCAGCTCCCATTAACAAGTCCTTTATGCTATTCTCAATTTCGGTTTCGCTAATATCAGTAGTCATCAGAACTTCTTTTTTAATAGAAACCTTTTCTTTGTTTCTACTTTTTATAGCCTTTACTTTTGGAATCACGTTATTTTCCAGCATATCTTTCATTTCTCTAGGAACCCCAGGTATACAAAAAACCCACCTACCTTTATACTCAATACCAAATCCAGACGCACTTCCCACTCTCGGCTTAAAAGGTAAAGACCCTTCCGGTATAAAAGACTGGCGTAACAGTCTCTCTTTAATGCTTTCTGCCTTGATTTTTCGGATAAATTTTAAGCTTGTTTCATCCAGACCCTTATCTCTCGTCAACTTAAGGCCTAAAGCATCAGCCACTCCTTTTCTAGTTAAATCATCATCCGTTGGCCCTAAACCACCACTAATTACAATAAGTTCTGTTTGGCTAAGACTGAATTTAACTATTTTTGAAATTTCTTCTTGGTTATCCCTTAGTGTATGTATGTATTTTACTTCAATTCCTAGAGAGTAAAGGGAGTCAGCAATATATTTTGAATTGGTGTCCAAAACCAGGCCCAGGCTCAATTCTGTTCCGATACTAATAATAGTACAATCCATATCTAATATTTATTATGTTTTTCCAATATTGTTTTTACTTCTTCATCTGACACCAGTATTTCCCTGGGTTTGCTTCCATCATATCCACTTACCAGTCCCTTTTCCTCTAATTGGTCTATAATCCTTGCAGCCCTGGAATAACCAAGCTTTAACCTCCGCTGAAACAATGAAGCAGAAGCATGTCCATATTCTGTAGAAACCTTTAATGCATCATACAGCAGCTCATCTTCTTCAATATCCACTGTTTTTTTCTTATTAATTTTTTCTGATATTTCCTTGCTGTAATCAGCTTTCTTAACATCCTTGATATATTCAGTAATCATTTCTACTTCTTTTGAAGTCACAAAAGCCCCCTGCAATCTCAAGGTGGAACTAGAAGTAGGAGCTTTATATAACATATCTCCCTTTCCAATTAATTTCTCTGCTCCGCTCTGGTCTAATATAACTCTAGAATCAACATTTTTTGCCACATTAAAAGCTATTCTTGCAGGAATATTTCCCTGAATTAAGCCGGTAACAATTTTTACTATTGGTTTCTGTGTAGCAACTACCAGATGAATCCCAACTGCCCGGCCTTTCTGGGCAATTCTACATATACTGTCTTCTACTTCAGATGCAGAAACCATCATAAGATCCGCTAATTCATCTATAATAACGATGATGTATGGCAAAGGTTTAAGGTTTTCCGGCTTTTCTTTTCTAATGCTATAATTATATTCCTCCAGGGATTTAAAATTATTTTCAGATAATACCTTAAACCTGTTATCCATCTCTTCTGTAGCCCATGAGAGTGCGGTAGCCGCTTTTTTTGGATCAATGACTACCGGTGTTAGGAGATGGGGCAGCCCATTATATACACTTAGCTCAACCATTTTAGGGTCAATTAAAATAAATTTCGCCTGGCTAGGTCTTACCTTCATTAGTAAAGATATGATAAAACTGTTTATACAAGAGCTTTTGCCGGAATTGGTAGCCCCCCCAATAAGTATATGAGGCATCTCACCTATATCCATGGTAATAATATCACCTGACAAGTTTTTGCCAAGCGGAACCCTTAATAATTTTTTATTTAGCTCGTCAGCTTTATCAGCGAATACATCACCAAGAGTTACCAAGCTTCTAATCTGGTTTGGAACCTCGATACCTATTGCTGATTTACCGGGTATGGGGGTTAAAAACCTTAAATCCGGTGAGCCCATAGCTACACAGAAGTCATCTTCCAGACTCAATAGCCTTTGAACTTTCACTCCTGGAGCCAATGCCAGTTCATATAAGGTTACTGAAGGACCTCTTATTACCCGTTTAACTTTGGCCTGCAGGTTAAAGTCTTTAAATACTTGGTTTAATGTATTAGCCCTTTCTTTAACATTCTGCTTATATAATTTTGGGTGAACATTTTTTGATTTTTTTAACAAATTAAGGGGAGGAAACCTATAATCTTCGTCCTCTTCCCCACTCTCTACCAATGGCATCTCTAGCTGCTCTGTTTTCTTTTTTTCTATATCTTCTTCCCTGTAAAAGCTCTTTCCAGTTTCTTTTTTATAACTTTCTTCTTTCTTACTGTAATCAATCACCTCTGGGGCATATTTTTCAGCTTTTTTACTATCCTTTTTGCTAATCTTTTTCTGGGAAGATGTAGTAGTATCCTTATATTGCACTGGCTTTATTTTAATAAATAATCTTTTTATCTTCTTAAAAAGCTCGCTTATGGAAATTTTTGTAATAATCATTACCGATATTACCAACAGAAAAGCCAGTATGGTTACTGTTCCAATCCTTCCTACCAGCCTATATAATCCATAAAAAACACCCGCACCAATTATTCCCCCCCTTGAGACTACCAGTACCTCGTTAAATAAATTATCAGCAGGTGAAGTAGCACTCAACAGCCCTAAGATTGATATAAATAATAAGAGAAATCCCCACCCAAACCTTGAAGAGAGATACTTTATTTTCTTAACAAAGAAACTTATTCCCCATATTAGTAAAATGAAGGGGAATATATACTTGCCCATTCCCAAAACATAAGATATAAAATCATTTATATGTTTGGTCACAATTCCCTGTCTACCAAAACCAAAAAGACTTATGAAGAAAAGGACTGCAACCATAATTATTAATATGCCATAAACTTCTGTCGGTCTTTTTACATATTTTTTTGCCTTATTATTCTTAGCTGATTTTTTAGTTCGCTTAGATTTTTTGCTTCGCTTAGCCATTTTATGTGCCGATGATTTTTGTAGTTACAATAGCCCTTATTTTTATTTTTTTATAAATAAATTTCTGTAATTTTTCATTAACCTGCTTTTCTATTATATTGGGATTGGCAATACCGCTATCAAAACATTTTTGGATTTCCTTTTTTACTACTTGCTTGCACTCATTTATCTTTTGTTTAAAGTTTTCTATATATATTACCCCTTTTAATATAAAATCTGGCTCATATATTATCTTCTTCTCTTGCTCATCAATACCTGCAACTGCCACTATAATGCCATCCCTGGATAGTAGTTTCCTATCCTTTAATACCATGTCCCCTATATTGCCAGTTCCAATACCATCTATATATATAGTTTTTAAATTTAATGAATTGGATATCCTGCACATGTTGGTATTCATTTTAATAATTGAGCCATTCTCGGCTAATAATATATGGCTGCCATCAATACCCATTTCATTTGCAATTTTAGCATTTTGAGTTTTATGCTTGTTTTCCCCATGTATTGGTATAAAATATTTCGGCTTAGCCAAACTTATCATCATTTTAATTTCTTCCTGGGCTGCATGTCCAGAAACATGGACACCGGCTATTGATTCATAAAAAACATCTGCCCCTTGCTCAATCAACATATTAATAGTATTAGAAATAGCCTTTTCATTTCCGGGTATGGGTGAAGCCGAAATTATAACCATGTCACCTTTCATTATCTGTACCCTCTTATGTTCATTTAAAGCCATCTTATTTAAGGCAGACAAAGGCTCACCCTGGCTTCCCGTGGACAGTATCACTATTTTGCTTAAGGGAAAATCATCTATTTTAGTTATTGGAATTATAGTATTCTCAGGAATTTTTAAATAACCCAATTCTGAAGAGATTCTTATAGATTTCAATATTGACTTTCCTGAAATCGCTACTTTTTTATTAAGTTCCCTGGAAACATTCAAAATCTGTTGTATCCTATGAATATGGGAAGCAAAAGTAGCTACTATAATTCTTTTGTCAGCCTTTTGGAATTTTTCCCTGAGGGTTTTTCCCACATCCCTTTCAGGTAAAGTATAACCAGCTTCCTCTGCATTGGTACTGTCGCATAACATTGCCAATACTCCTTTTTCACCCGCCCTAACAATCTTTGAAAACTGAGTTCCCTTACCGTCTATAGGGCTTTGATCAATCTTAAAATCTCCAGTATGAAGAATCGTGCCGATGTCAGTGTCAATAATTAAGCCTACTCCGTCGGGGATGCTATGGTTAACCCTAAAAAAGCTGATATTAAACGGTCCTATTTCTACAGGAGAATCAGGATTTATTTCATTTAATTCAATCTGTTTAAAGTTTTTAATACCATTAAGCTTGATCTTGACCAAGCCTAAAGTTAGTCTGGTAGCATAAATAGGGGCATTTAATTTCCTGTATAAAAATGGAAGTGCTCCTATATGATCTTCGTGGCCGTGAGTTATTATAACGGCTTTTACTTTTTTTTTATTGTCTAATATGTAAGTGAAGTCGGGTATTATATAATCAATACCCATCATTTCATCATCTGGAAAGTTAATACCACAATCAATTATTATGATCTGGTTATCTTTTTCCACAACAATTAAATTTTTTCCTACCTCACTTAATCCACCTAGAGGGATTAACTTCAAACTGCTTCTTTTTGCCATAATGACCTATACGGAAAACCTCCTCTTTTATTTTATTATATTATATCTTATTAAAATATGTTTAAACTCTTCCAATTCTTTACCCTCCATATCCAACAACGGAAGCCTGGGCTTGCCAACTTCTATCCCCATCAAATTTAACGCTTTTTTTACGGGGATGGGATTTGTAACTATAAATATTGCTTTAAACAATTCCATGAGATTTAGATGGATATCTTTTGCTCCTGACAAATTACCATCCTTGAAAAGTTTAATCATTTCCTTTATTTTTAATCCTATAATGTGGGAAGCAACGCTAATTACCCCCTGTCCTCCTAATAGGAGTATAGGTAAAGTGTCAGAATCATTTCCACTATAAATTGCAAAACCTCCAGGCGCCTGTTTGGATATTTTCGCCACCTGTCCTAAATTTCCACTAGCCTCTTTTACCCCAACTATGTTGCCTATCTTTGACAACTCTATAGTTGTGCCGGCATCAATATTGCAAGAAGTTCTGGAAGGCACATTGTAAATAACAATAGGAGCCCTTACTGCTTTGGCAACAGCTTCAAAATGCCTGTAAAGTCCGGTCTGGGTAGGCTTATTATAATATGGACCCACGACCAGTAAAGCGTCCATTCCAATCTGTTCCGCCTTCTTGGACAATTCTATAGAATGCCTAGTATCGTTAGAGCCAGTACCTGCCATTATTTTTACTTCATTCCCAAACTCTTTTTTCATAAATTTAAATAAATCCAATTTTTCCTCATCGCTGATGGTGGGTGATTCCCCGGTAGTCCCGGAAATTAAAATGCAATCAGTACCATTTTTAATCAGGTGTTTGCCTAAATTAAAAGCCTTTTTTAAGTCCAGGCTAAAACCTTCATCAAAAGGGGTAACCATTGCTGTAACTAATTCACCAAGATTAATCATATATAATATCTCCTCACCCTAAATTTCTATTAACTTATCTAAGCCATAAGTAAAATTATCTAGTTTTCCAATATTTTTAATAGCCATCAAGACCCCTGGATAAAAAGAGTCCCTGTCAATGCTATCATGCTTTATGGATAAAGTCTGACCCTTGGTTCCAAAAATTACGTTCTGATGGGCTAGCAGACCAGGTAAACGTATGCTATGTATATGTATTCCGTCAGCAAATGCCCCCCTGCTGCCTTCAAGTTTTTCCTCTTCAAATTCCTTTAGCCTTTCGCCATTATAGTTTTTTGCTGATCCTATATTTTCAGCAGTAGATATAGAAGTGCCCGAGGGTGCATCTTTTTTTTGGTCATGATGAAGTTCTATTATTTCACAATTGTCAAAGTACTTGGATACCAGTCTAGATATCTTTATCATTATTACTGCACCTATAGAAAAATTGGGTACAATGAAAACTTTGCTGCTGGCTTTAAGTACCTTTTTTTCGATATTTTCTAAAGCCTCTTTACTAATACCAGTAGTGCCAACTACGATATTAATATTATTTTCTATTGCCCAGTTAATGGTTTTAGTAACAATTTCAGCACTAGTAAAATCAACGATCAAGTCAGGTCTGCATTTTTTTATTTCCTCATAAGAATCATATACAAAGCTGCCGGTTTCTCCTACATTTAGGAGGTTGCCGATATCCTTTCCAACTCCAGCCTTGTCAAACCCCGCTATTACTTGTATATCCTCTTCTTCTAAAAGGTTTTTAGTTATAGCTCTTCCCATTTTGCCATTGATTCCAAAAACAGCTACCTGCATAAACACCTCCCTATTTTTTTTCGGCTAATATTATTAAGCTCATCTTCTCTGGCTCAAAATATTTATGCGCTATTTCATTTATTTTTCTGTCCTTAATACTATCTATTTTCTTTAATATTTCATTAATAGTCAAAACTTTTTTATCCATAAGCAAGGACTTACCCAGCCTGAACATTCTAGAGCTAATATCTTCAACCCCTAGTACTATGTTACCTTTTATATTTTCCTTTGCCCTTCTAATTTCAGACTCTTTAAACCCCTTTTTTTGTATATCCTTTATTTCTTTTTCTATCAGCCCTGTAACCTGATTTAAATTTTCATATGAAGTTGCAGCATATGTGGCCACGATTCCAGTATCTGCATAATAAGTATTTATAGAATAAAGAGAGTAGCTCAAACCTTTTTCCTCTCTTATCTTCTGAAATAGCCTACTGCTCATAGAACCCCCGAAAATGTTTGTAAAAATTGCTATAGGGTATTTTTCTTCATCAACTCTGCTACAACCAATATTGCCATAACATAAATGAGCAGCTTTTGTATTGGCCGAAAAGCTTTTTTTAACTTTTCTGTTTACGGGGTTCTTTTTTAATATATTATTACGCTGACCCCCACTTATATTTTTAAAATTTTTCAAATTCTTTTTAACTACCTCTACCAAATTTTTATGCCTTGTATTGCCCGCTGCTGAAATTACTATATTTTTTAAGTTAAAACTTTCTTTAAAATAGTCCCTTATTATTGCAGGACTAATTTTTTTTAATGAATTCTTATCGCCCAAAACAGGCAGGCTTAACGGATGTTTATAAAATATTTCCCTATAAAAATAATTAAAAATATTTTCAGAAGGATTATCTTCCACCATCTGAATTTCCTCATTTATTATCTTTTTTTCCATTTCTATATTTTCTGGTAAGAAAGAGGGGTTAAAGACAATATCAAAAAGTAGGCTGGCACACCGGTCCAGATGGGTATCAATAAAGTCAGCATAAACGCATGTATTTTCTTTATCCGTAAATGCATTGTATTCTGCACCCATCGAATCAAAGGCAACAGCAATGTCCTTGTATGTTTTATTTTTTGTTCCTTTAAAAAGCAGGTGCTCTATGAGGTGGGTAATGCCATTATTTTCTTCATTTTCGTTTCTGGATCCTGCTGCAATCCACAAGCCTAAAGAAATAGACCTGAAATGGGGAATATATTCACTGATTATTCTTAATCCATTTTCTAATTCTGTTATCTCATACTTGCCAAATTTCAATATACCGACTAAACCTCTGCTTAAAGCTGTCTGGGATGATTTAAATATCTGCTCTTTCTAAGCCAATTTTTTTAGTTTTCTTGTCTATCTTGGAAACCCTTACTGATATTTTGTCCCCAATTTGCAAGTAATCCTCTACACTTTTTATTCTTTTGCCGGTAACCTTTGAAATATGGAGTAAACCATCAATATTTGATACCAAGTTTACAAATGCCCCGTAATTGGTAATTCCCACTACGGTTCCAAGGAATTCTTCACCTTCCTGGATATCTTCAATGCCTTTAAGCATTGTTGTAATTCTATCTTTAGCTTTTTCCATATTTTCTTGGCTGCTGGCAACAATTGAAACTAATCCTTCACCATCTGAATCAGTTATTTCAATTTCGTCAAGGTCAAATTCTTCCTTTACCATTTTAATATTCTTGCCCCCTGGTCCTATTACTTCCCCTATTTTATCCTTAGGTATTTTAAAGGAAGTAATTTTAGGAGCATTATTTGCAAGTTGTTTCCTTGGCTCTGGTAAAACTTCAAGCATTTTGTCTAGTATGTAAAGTCTACCTTCTTTGGCCCGGTTTAAAGCTTGCCTTAATATGTCAATACCTATTCCCTTTATCTTTATATCCATTTGTAATGCTGTAATACCATCTCTGCTTCCCGCTACTTTGAAATCCATGTCTCCATAAAAATCTTCTATTCCCTGGATATCAGATAAAACAACAACTTCATCACCACTTTTTACCAGCCCCATGGCAATTCCTGAGATAGGATTTGAAATTGGCACTCCAGCATCCATTAACGCCAGCGTAGACCCACATACACTTGCCATAGAGGTTGAACCATTTGATTCTAAAATTTCAGATACCAGCCTTAGGGAATAAGGAAAATCCTCTTCACTTGGAACCATTGGCTTTAAAGCCCTCTCAGCTAAAGCACCATGGCCTATTTCTCTCCTTTTGGGAGCTCTTAAAAACCAAGTTTCCCCAGTACTAAATGGAGGAAAATTATAATGGTGCATATATCTTTTAAATTCTTCCACTCCTAAATTGTCGATCCTCTGCGCTTCCCTTATAGAACCCAGGGCAAGTATAGTTAATGCTTGAGTTTTACCCCTGGTAAACAAACCTGAACCGTGAGTTTCAGGAAACAGGCCAACTTCACAATTAATCCTCCTGATACCTTCAGGCTTCCTCCCATCAGGTCTTACTTTTTTTGAAATAATAGTTTTTCGGACCAGTTCTCTTTCTACTTCTTTTAAACTGCTGGCTATGTTTTTCTTTTCATCTGGATAATCTTTTTCCAGTTCTTCTATTATTTCATCCTTAACAATTTTTAATTCATCCTGCAGGAACCCTTTCTTGGTATTATCCAGAAGTATTTCCCTTTCCTTGTTCTGCGAGAATTCTACTACTTTATCCAATAAATTCTTTATCTTATCATAAACTAATTTTTTAACTTTATCTTTTATTTCCTGTTTTATTTCAAGCTTTGTTAATTCCTTTTTTTCTTTTCCTACCTGCTCCTTAAATTCATGCTGAAGTTTAATTATTTTCTTTATTTCTTCATGAGCTCTCTCAATTGCTTCCAGGACAACTTCCTCATCTACCTCTTTTGCCCCAGCCTCTACCATCAATATGGCGCTTTCAGTACCAGCAACTATTATGTCTATATCACTTTCCTCTAATTCATCATAAAGGGGATTTACTATCCAGTTGCCATCAACCTTTCCCATTCTTACAGCACCAATAGGCTCATGGAAAGGAATATCAGAGATATAGAGCGACATGGATGCCCCATTAATTACCAGAACATCATAAGGGTTAATCTGGTCTACTGACAGAACCGTCGCAATAATCTGGATCTCGTTTCTTATATTCTTATCAAATAGTGGCCTTATGGGCCTGTCAGTTAATCTTGAAATTAAAGTTGCCTTTTCTGAAGATTTGCCTTCCCTCCGGTAAAAGCCGCCAGGTATTTTACCTGCAGCATACATTCTTTCTTCCACATCAACAATTAGTGGAAAGAAATCCATTTTTTCCTGGGTTTCTTCGCTCATTACTGAAGTAACTAAAATCCCGTTTCCCCCACACTTTATCAGCACTGAACCATTTGCTTGTTTTGCCATCTTATTGGTTGAAAAAATTATATTTTTTTCACCAATATTAATCTCACACTTTTTTTCTTCTATAAAATCACTTTTCAACTAAAATCCGCTCCTTTATTTTCTTAATCCTAATTTTTTTATTAATTTTTTATACCTGTCCATCTCATTTTCCTGCAAGTAACCAAGCAGTTTTTTTCTTTTACCCACCATCACAACCAAGCCTCTTCTTGAGTGATGGTCTTTTTTATTCTTTTTTAAATGCTCGTTCAACTTATTTATTTTTTCGGTCAGTAAAGCTACCTGCACTTCAGATGAACCAGTGTCATCATCGTTAATTTTATACTTTTCTATAATTCCTTTTTTTTCTTCCTTTGTTAATGTCAACTTAATATCTCCTCCTAAATTTTTATCGCACATTAATTTACCACAATAAAACTATAATATCAATTAGCAGCCAGTTTACTTTTATAAATTAAAATACAGTTTCGCTTCCGCTATATCCTCTTTTATTTGCTTAATTAATTCTTCTTTTCCCCTAAATTCTACCTCAGCCCTCAATTTTTTTATAAAATACAGGTATATTTTAACATTATATATATTTTTATTAAAATTGATAATATATGCTTCTACCCATTTCTTTTTATCCCCAAATGTTGGGTTATCCCCAATATTTATCAGGCAAGGTAAATTATTGTTATTGTTCCCCATTCTTGCTTCGCCAATGTATACCCCATCCTTTGGTGTTATGTACCTTTCGGAAACATCAATGTTGGCAGTAGGAAAACCTAGCTTTTCCCCTCTTCCGCTTCCCTTTACTACTTTGCCTATCAAGAAAGGCTGCCTACCCAGCAGTAATTTTATCTTATCTATATTTCCCTGCTTGTAAAACCTCCTTATACTGGTGCTTGAAACTATTAAATTATCCTCTTTCAAAAGCGGGATAATATTCACGTTCACTCCATATCCCTTGAAAAATTCTTTTAAAAAATTCTCATCTCCCATACCCTTATAGCCAAACCGGAATCCTTTGCCAATAAATATTTCCTTTAAATGAAACTTTTTAAGTAATATATCTTTACAAAACTGTTGGGCTGTAATTTTAGAAAATTTCGTATCAAACTTCTTGGTTATTATATAATCAACCCCCAAATCTTCAATTAGCTTAACTTTTTCTTGGTAAGGCATTATCAATTTTTTCTGTATCTTTCCTTTAATGATATTTAAAGGGGGTTTGTCAAAAGTAAATACCAGGCTTTTGCCGTTTATCTGCCGTGCCCTTTTTCTGCATAATCTTATAATCCTCTGGTGGCCCCTATGTATTCCATCAAAAAACCCAATAACCATAACAGTATTTTTCCCTAAAAAATACTTGTTCTCTAATTGCTTAAAGTCAAAAATTTCAGACAATTTGCCGTCTCCTAACCCCCAATAATTACAATATTTTTAGTAAAAGCCATCTGTCTATCTTTTATCTTTTCCAAATCTATACATTTGGTTGCCCGGTGTATTGCAAGCAGCCTGCTACCAGCTTTAATTCTTAAAATTTGGCCAGTTTCCAGTTTAGCAACTTTTGTCTGGGCAAAGTCTATCATATTTCCGCAAACCTGACAGCCATTTATAATGCTCTTTATATATTTTCCCCTTACATAGATCTCCGGAAAGTTCCCAGTAGCCTGGCCAATATCCAATAAACAGCCCGTTCTGCCATATCTCTTAAAGCTCCTTACAAAATCATCAACCTTAACGCTATCCTCCAAGCAATAACGCCCAATTCTGGTCCTAACCAGCCTTGCCACGGTAGCTCCGCAACCCAGCTTTTCCCCTATATCTTTAACCAATGACCTTATATAAGTTCCTGAACCGCACTCTACCTTAACTACCAAGCTGTCTCTTCCATGGTCCAGCAAATCAATAGAATAAATACAAATTTTTCTGGGTTCAAGTTTTATATCCTTCCCTTCCCTGGCATATTTATAAGAAGGCTTGCCCTTATGTTTTAAGGCAGAATGTATTGGAGGAACTTGCATCTGTTCTCCAATAAATTTATCCAACACCATCCTGACCTTCTCAACACTATATAACTTAACAGGGCGCTTCTCAACAATTTCACCTTCTATATCATAAGTATCTGTAACAACTCCCAGCTTTAGCTTGACTATATACTCTTTATCTAAATTTAGAAAAATCTGGAATAATTTTGTTGCCTTGTTTATCAGTAGCAGCAACAGACCTTCTGCCGATGGATCCAAGGTGCCTGCATGACCAATTTTATCTAAAAAAAAACTTTTTTCACCTTTCTTATAACATCATATGAGGTAATGCCGCTTTCTTTATTTACAAGTATAATTCCGTTAAAATTTTCTAATTCCTTTAATTTCAATTCCAATCACCGTAAAAAATTTAAATCGTTTACTAGGCTGTTAATAATATTCTTTAACTTACCCTCCTGTGTGTAAGCTGCTGCCATCCGGTGACCGCCTCCCCCAAACTTGGCCGCTATTTTAGCCACATTTACCCTATGATCAGAAGTCCTTAAGCTAATCTTGAAGTGGTTTTCCTCTATCTGCTTAAATAATGCAGCAACTTTTACTCCAGCAACACTCCTGAGTATTTCTATAATTCCATCCTGTGCTGAAAATGGCAAGTTAAGTCTTTTAAAATCTTTTTGCAATATAAATGAATAAATTAATTTCTTGTCTTTTAGAAACTTTATTCTCTTAAACACGAGCTCCAGCAACTTGAATCTGTTTAAGGGATCATTTTCATAAATCTTGCTGAATATATCTGGGGGAGAAATATCATACTCAAGTAAATGGCTGACAATCCTATGGACATCCGGGGTAGTATTCTCATACTGAAACCTGCCTGTATCAGTTAGGATCCCAGTGTATATTCCCACTGCTATGCTTCTACAAAGCGCCGGTTTAAAATGCTTTATTATCAACTCATACAATATTTCAGCAGTTGCTGATTTTGGAGAATCAATTATATTTATATCACCATACAAAGAATTTTTTATATGGTGGTCGATATTTACTATTGTATCTGATATCTGCCTTACCTCCCCGAAATCTATGCCCACTCGCCTGGTATCCGCAGAATCCAGGCAAAAACATATTAATTTATCCTCATTTCCCAAACTACTGAAGTTTTTCTTTATTTTCTCCGCAGAAGGTAAAAATTCATACTGGTAAGGAATCTCATCATTACAAACCATAAAAGAATTCTTTTCTAACTTAACCAAAAGCTCATGCAGGGCAACCTGGGAACCTAGTGCGTCCCCATCAGGAAAAATGTGGGTAATGATTAAAAAGTTATTATTTTTGTCTATTATATTTGCAACTTTAAATAATTCTTTTTCTATGTTTAGCCTACTTGTCAATGTCTTTATTCTCGTTTAAATTGTCTAAAATTTTGGAGATCCGCAAACCTTTATCTATTGATTTATCATAAATAAATTTTATATATGGTATTTTTCTTAACCTTAACCTGTCTTTAATTTTTTTCTTGATAAACCCAATGCTATTATTTAATCCTTCCAGGCCTTTCTCTATATTTTCTTCTTCCCCCATGATACTTACAAAAACCTTTAACTTCTGGTGGTCTGGGGATAATTCCACATCGGTTATGGTTATAAAGCCAATCCTCGGGTCTTTAACTTCATTGTTTATGATAAAGCTTATTTCCCTCTTGATATCTATCTCAAGCTTCCTTAACCTGTCCATTTCTATTTAAGGAGAAACCTCCCTTTCCTCAAATATTTCGAATATGTCTCCTTTGTCAAAATCTTGGAAATTTTCAACTCGGATACCGCATTCATAGCCTGAAGAAACTTTTTTTACATCTTCTTTATATCTATGGATGGTTGCAATATTGCCTTCATGGACTATTTTGCCATCCCTAATTATTCTCACTATTTCGCCTCTTTCAACCTCTCCTTCCAGCACGTAACATCCAGCAACTCTTCCTACCTTAGGAAGCTTAAATAGATCCCTGACCTCAACTTTGCCTTTTTCAAATCTTTCAATTTTTGGTTCAAGTAATCCTTTTGAAGCCAGCCTTATGTCATCAATAAGCTTATAGATTATGTTGTAAGTCCTTATTTCAATATCTTCCTTTTTTGCCAGTTCTTTAGATTTAGAGGTTGGTACCACTCCAAAACCAATCACAATAGAATCCGAGGCAGCTGCCAATAAAATATCGCTATCAGTTATGGCTCCCACCCCTTTATGTATTACATCTACTATAATATTGCCTTCATTTATGCTTCCCAAGGATTTCTCTACCGCGTCCAGTGAGCCATTGGAATCAGCCTTTAATACAATTCCTAGCTTTTTAATTTCCTCTTCCTCCTGCATTCTCGACAATTCCTCTAAGGTTATTTTCTTTTTGGATTCAGCTATTTTAGACATTTTCTCTTCATACTCTTTTTTGCTTATTATTTCCTTTGCCACCTTCTCGTTCTTTACTACAAACAGCTTATCTCCTGCCTGAGGAACATTTGAAAAACCTAATATTTCAACAGGCTGGGACAGCACTGCTTTTTTAGTATGCTTTCCATGCTCGTCTATCAATGACCTGACCTTGCCAATAGAACTTCCTGTAACAAATGGGTCCCCTACTTTTATTTTACCTCTTTTAAGAACTACAGTGGCAATTGGACCCATTCTTTTATCCAGCCTGGATTCTATTATAATGCCACTTCCTTCAGCATTGGGGTTACCTTTTATTTCATGCATCTCTGCCACTAAAAGTATCATTTCTAAAATCTCTTCAATATTTGTCTTCTTCTCGGCAGATATTTCCACGCATATAGTGTCTCCACCCCATTCTTCAGGAACAAGATCATATTTTGTTAAACCTTGCTTTACTTTATCTGGGTCAGCTTCGGGTAAGTCAATTTTATTTATAGCCACAATAATAGGGACACCAGCAGCTTTAGCATGATTTATAGCCTCAACTGTCTGAGGCATTATTCCATCATCTGCTGCAATTACTATTACCGCTATATCAGTAACCTTAGCTCCTCTTGCCCTCATGGTAGTAAAGGCTTCATGGCCAGGAGTATCTATAAAAGTAATCTTCTGGTTTTTATGCTTAATCTGATATGCGCCAATATCCTGGGTTATTCCCCCAGCTTCATTACTGGCAACCTTAGTGTCTCTGATAGAATCCAGAAGGGTGGTTTTGCCATGATCAACATGACCCATTACAGTAACTATAGGAGGCCTTATTTCCAAATCCTTTTCCGAATCAGAATACACTTCCTCAAGCTTTTCATCAAAACTTATAATATTATATTTAAAATTAAATTCATTTGATAAAAATTCAATTAAGTCTTTGTTTAAAGGCTGGTTTATATTTAAAGTTTCCCCCATATTGAATAATGGCTGCAGTAATTGGCTTGAGGGTATATTAACTCTTTCTGATAACTGCTTTATGGTAATACCATCAGGAATTTCTAATACTTTTTTTATCTTTGGTCTTCTTGGTTTTTCTTGTTTAGCCTTTTTTGCTTTTTCTTTTTTCTTTTTTTCTGTTTTTGGTTTTTTCTTTCTGGTCTTTACTCTAACTCTTCCACTCTTTTCTTCCTTGTCTAATTCCTTATCCAGCACGCTTTTTATATTTTTCCTTTTTTCTTCTTCCCAATCAGGCTTTTCTTTTTTTGTAGCCTTCTCCAAAGAAGCTAATATTTTCTTTTCCTGAGCTGGGGTGATAGAAGACATGTGACTTTTTACCTCTATTCCCGAATCTTTGCATGCTTTTAATACGTCTTTTGACGTTAAATTAATTTTTTTTGCTAATTCATAAATCCTAATTTTAGATCACACCCTAAACTAAATATTTTACTCTCAAGTATTTTAATCTTCAACTTTTTTCCTTAAATGCTGTCTTTCTCTCCTGGCTTCATCTAACTCTTCCTCAAACTGCTCCTGATTTTTTATATCAATTTTCCAGCCTGTAAGCTTTGCAGCCAGTCTTGCATTCTGGCCTTCCCTTCCAATTGCTAAAGAAAGCTGATCATTGGGGACAACAACTAAGGCAAAATTCTTTTCCTCATCTGTTAACACTTTAAGGACTTTAGCTGGGCTTAGCGCATTTTTTATATAATCAACCACATTTTCACTGTAGCTTACTATATCTATTTTCTCTCCGCCAAGCTCATCTACTACCATCCTTACCCTTGAACCTTTAGGGCCTACACAAGCTCCCACTGGATCTACATTCTTGTCATTTGATTTTACCGCTATTTTAGTCCTGAACCCTGGTTCTCTGGCAATACTGATTATCTCAACTATCCCTTCAGATATTTCAGGTACTTCTAATTCGAAAAGCCTCCTGATAAGGCCGGTATGGGTCCTAGAAACAATAACCTGGGGACCCTTTGTGGTTTTTCTTACTTCGGAGATATAAGCTTTGAGGCGCTCCCCGTGGGTATACCTTTCATTGGGCACTTGCTCATACTGTGGCAGCAATGCCTCCACCTTGCCTAGGTCAACCAGGGTAAATCTGGCATCACTTTGCTGTATTATGCCGGTTACTAGGTCTCCAACCCTGTCTTTGAATTCATCATACATTATCTCCCGTTCGGCTTCCTTTATTTTCTGCTTTATTACCTGCATCGCAGTTTGCGCTGCAATCCTTCCAAAGCTATCAGGTGTAACTTCAACTTCGTCCCCTTCAACTTCATCTTTTTCAGAATCATCTAACACTTTAAACACCTTTATTTCGCCAGTATCTATATTTATGTCAACCCTGCTATCATAATCTACTTTATAATTTTTTTTGTAGGCAGAATTTAACGCAATCTTCAATGCGTCAATTATCTTATCCATTTTTATGCCTTTTTCTCTTTCAAGCTCCTTAAGAGCAGAAACCAATTTTTTATTTAACATACATTCACCTTCTATAAATTTAGACTAACAACAAAAATAGTGGGACAAGCCCACTATCTCTCAAAAATGTTTTCTGAAATTTGTTAAAAGTATAACATAAAATAAAAAAAATTCAATATGCCTCTGGCAAGGGTGTGCCAGTTAATAATGGGAAAGCATATCTTTTAGGCCTGTATACCTGTCCTGGACAATATTTCTATTTACTGCTATTCCCAAAGCTTTTTTACTTCCCACCAGTATAGCTAATTCCTTGGCTCTGGTAATAGCAGTGTACAATAAATTTCTCTGGAGCAGGATATAATGGGAGGTTAGAATTGGGATTATGGCGCAATTGAATTCAGATCCCTGGGATTTGTGTATAGATATGGAATAGGAAAGGCTGATTTCGTCTAATTCATAAAAATTATATAAAACTTTTCTTCCGTCATAATCAACTAAAAGCTCCTTGTCGGCTAGGTTAATATTGGTTATAAAGCCAATATCCCCATTGTAGACATCCTTTTCGTAATCATTTTTAAGCTGTATGACTTTATCCCCCAGCTTGTATTCATACTGACCGCTGGATATTTTTAACTTATTATCATTCAAGCAATCCTGTATTTCCTTATTTAAATTGCTTACCCCTACTATCCCTTTATTAGTTGGAACCAGCACCTGTATATCATGTAGGGGATCATAATTAAATTTAGAAGGTATTTTATCTGTAATCAGGTTCAGTATAAGGTTAACCACATTTTCAGGCTTACTTTTCTCTATAAAGAAAAAATCCTGGGACTTTATATCCTTAATATAAGGGAACTGGCCATCCCTGATCCGGTGGGCATTATAAATTATGAGGCTTTTTCCTTCCTGCCTGTATATTTTTTTCAGTACTATAACTTCAAAAATACCGGACTTTATTAAATCACTCAGCACATTCCCGGGCCCTACAGAAGGCAGCTGGTCCACATCCCCTACCAGAATCAGGCTAGTATCTTCCTTGACTGCCTTTAAAAAATTTTCAAACAGTTTTATATCAATCATGGAAGCTTCATCTATTACTATTACATCAGCCTCAATGGGATCATTTTCATTTTTTAAAAACTTGTTAAGCCTGGGGTTGTATTTAAGCATCCTGTGTATTGTTTTTGCTTCCTTTCCCGAGGTTTCATTAAGCCTTTTGGCCGCCCTTCCGGTTGGAGCTCCCAGAATGACTTTTTTGTTTTTATCTTCAAGTATCTTAATCACAAAGTTCAGTATGGTGCTTTTCCCAGTACCAGGGCTTCCAGTTATGATTAATATTTTATTAATAACAGCTTTTATTATTGCCTCTTTTTGGATTTTATCTAAAAAGATGTTATTCTGCCTGGAATATTTTTCTATCATTTCCTGTATATTTTTTTTATTAGCTGGTTTTGAGCCATTTTCGTAATCGTTTATCACTTTTATTTTTCTACAAACATAATTTTCTGCATCATATATGCCCTTTAGGTAAACTTTCTTCACAAATTCATCCATAATTATTATTTTGTCTTCCTTCAATAGTTCATCCAGGCCTTTTTTTACCATTCCTATATCCAATTCCAGAAAATCTGCTGCCAGACTTAACAGATCCTCAAGGGGGTAGTAGCAGTGGCCAGAGTTTTCTATATCATTTAAAAGGTAGATTATCCCCGCCTTTACCCTGAAAATTGAATTCTTATCAATGCCCACACTCTGGGCTATCTTGTCTGCCGTCTTAAACCCTATTCCAAAAATCTGCTCGGATAGCCGGTAAGGATTTTTCTTAATTACATTAATGGATTCATTGCCAAAATTTTTGTATATCTTTATGGCTAAATAATTGCTTATATCATATGATTTTAAGAAAATCATTACTTCCCTTAATTCCTTGCTCTTTTCCCAGGCCTCGGTAATAGTTTTAATCTTTTTTTTGCCCATACCCTCAATTTCATTCAGCTTTTCCGGTTCCAAGTCAAGGATTTTTAGGGTATCCATGCCGAATTTGGAGACAATTTTTTTAGCCATAACCGGGCCTATGCCTTTTATTAGGCCAGATCCCAAGTATTTTTCAATTCCATTTTTTGTATTGGGGGTGAGAATCTTGATATCACTAATTTTAAACTGTTTGCCATATTTCTGATCAAAAACCCATTCCCCATGCACTTCCACTCTCTGGCCACAGTCTAACTGGAAGGAATTACCTACAATGGTTATAAGATGTTTTCCACCTTCAGTTCTAAGCCTCCCAACAAGAAAATTTGTCTCAGGGTTAGAGAATACTATTCTTTCCACACTCCCCTTAATAATTTCTTGTTGTTTGCTGTTCATTATAAGGTATTTATAAAATCATGTAGCTGACTAATTTTAACAGTAGTTTTATCCCTGGTACCTTCTCTAAACTCTATCTCTACCTTTTCATTTTTGAAATAATTTTTGCCTACTATAAGCCGGACTGGAATGCCTATAAGCTCGGAATCCTTAAACTTTACTCCAGCTCTTTCATTTCTGTCATCGTATAGTACCTCTGCTCCCATATCCAGAAGCTTCTTATAAATTTCATCTCCAACCTGCTTTAATTTTTCATCATTTATGTTTGTTACTATTAAGTTTATCAGAAAAGGGGTAATTGACTTTGGCCATATTATCCCCTTGCTGTCATGGGATTGTTCAATAGCTGCAGACATAATTCTGCTTATGCCAATTCCATAGCAACCCATCTCAAACGGTTTTAGCCTTCCATTCTCATCCAGAAACCTGGCATCCAGCTTTTCGCTATATTTCCTCCCAAGTTTAAAAATATGGCCTATCTCTATCCCTTTTTCAAAAACCAGCCTGGATCCGCAATTCTTGCACAGATCTCCCTCAACAGGATTAGAAAAAATCCCCCATCCTTTTACCTCAAAATCCCGGGGATAATTAACATTTATTAAGTGAAAATCTTCCTTATTTGCGCCCACTACATAATTTTTTTTGCCTTTTACCGAATAGTCAGCGTAAATATTTATCTCCTGGGCTGGGTTTATGGGTCCGAAAAACCCTATATTTAGGGTATCCATAATTTCTTTGTCTTCAATCATCTCTAAGCTAGCCCCTACAGCATTTTCTGCCCTGCTCATATTCAATTCCCTTTCCCCGCTTAAAAGAAAGGCATACATATTTTTATCTTTTCCCTGCAAAACTACAGCTTTTACAATTTTACCGGCCGGCACATTTAAAAATTCTGATAATTTTTCAATGGTGGTAACACCAGTTGTTTTTACCTCCTTTAGAGGCTTTTCTTCTTCACTGTTTTTTTCTACCGGGGGCTCATATTCAATTAAATCCTGCTGGGCCGATTTTCCGCATTCCGGACAGCTTGTTATAACTTCTTCCCCTTCTGGGGCAAGCACTACAAATTCATGGGAGAAACTACCCCCTATCAACCCGGTTTCCGCCTCTACAATTTTATATCTTAAGCCCAGCCTGTCAGCAATCCTGCTATATGCATCATACATTTTCTGGTATATGTCAGAAAGGTCCTCCTCCCCCCTGCAAAAACTGTATGCATCTTTCATGATAAACTCTCTAGCTCTTAAGAGTCCGTACCTTGGCCTAATTTCATCCCTAAATTTAACCTGTATCTGGTACAGGTTCACAGGTAAATCCTTGTATGACTTTATGTCTAGGTAAGAAAGATAGGTTATTATTTCCTCATGGGTAGGCCCCAGGCAAAAATCCCTGCTGTTTCTGTCCTTTAATTTAAACATATCCGGCCCGTATGCATCCCATCTTCCGGACTTTTTCCACAAGTCTGCTGGCTGCATTACAGGAAGCACCAGTTCAATAGCGCCCGCCCTATTCATTTCTTCCCTGACTATTGCTTCAATTTTCTTCAATACCCTTAAGCCCAGGGGAAGATATGTGTATATTCCTGAGGCGATTTTCCTAATAAGACCGGCCCTCAAGCTATAGGAATGGCTGGCAATTTCAGCCTCGCTTGGCTCCTCCTTTAATGTAGGGATATAATATTGTGAATACCTCATAAACCACCTTCTATTAACTTACTTAATTCTTTCTTAAACTCATCTATTACTGTATCTTTTTCCACCCTTTTTAAAATGCCGCCCTTTACAAATAGGGCTGCTTTCCTGTTGCCAAAAGCTATACCCAGATCTGCATCCTTGGCTTCCCCGGGACCGTTTACTATGCATCCCATAACCGCAAGTTTTAAGGGCTTCTTAACCCCAGAGACAATACTCTCTATTCTCTCTACAATGCTAATCAAATCAACTTTTGTCCTTCCACAAGTGGGACATGAAACAATATCTACCCCTCTGCTCCTTAACTTTAAATTATTTAATATAGTATATGCAGCCTTAACTTCGCTGCTAGATTTACCGGTTAAAGATACCCTGATAGTATCGCCGATGCCCTTTGACAGCAGTATCCCCAGGCCCAAGGCTGATTTTATGGCTCCCCTAAACAAGGGGCCTGCTTCAGTAACTCCCAGATGCAAAGGATAATTGACTTTTTGTGATACTTTCTCATAAACCTCTATAGTATCCAGCACAGAAGAAGCCTTGGAAGAAATTTTAAAATTAAAAAAGGCGTGGTCTTCAAAAAATTTTACATACTTTAAAACACTTTCCACCATTGAATCCACAATATTGCCATTATTTCTGCGAAGTATCTCCTTCTCAATAGATCCCGAGTTTACCCCTATCCTAATTGCCGCTTTCTTTTCCTTGGCTTTCTGTATAATGGCTGAAACCCTATCCATATACCCAATATTGCCCGGGTTTACCCTCACACAATCTACCCCAATTTCTAAGCTCTTAAGTGCCAGTCTGTAGTCAAAGTGGACATCAGCAACCACTGGGACTTTAAACAGGCCCTGGTCCATTAGAAATTTCAGATGGCTTATTGACTCTTCTTCCGGTATTGCCAGCCTTATTATTTCCGCCCCTGCATTCTCCAACTCTTTTATTTCTTCTTTTACTTTAGCAGTATCTTTTAGCTTGGATTTAGCCATTGCCTGGACCACAACCGGGTTACTGCCGCCAACACTGACATTTCCGACCTTTATGGTTTTTGTTCTTTTTCTTTTAATTTCCATATTACATGTTCTGTAGGTTAAATGGGCTTATTATATCATATACAAACCCTATTATTAGGAGAGAAACCATTATAAAGATACCTGCTGTGGTTATAATCTCCAAAACCTTTTTGGGTATTGGCTTTTTTCTTATAGATTCAATTGCCAGTACCACCAAATGCCCTCCGTCTAATGGCAATATGGGAAGAAGATTGCCAAAGGATATAAGCAGGGATACAAGTGCTGTAAACACAATTAGATTTTGTATGCCCATCTGGGCTGTCTGCTGGAATACATTTATAATCCCTACAGGGGATACGGGTCTGGCCTGGGCAAAGGACAGCTGCCCCCTAAAAAGCATTCCCAGCAATATGCCATAAGTTTTTATAGCATCCCAGGTATGCACAAATGTATTCTTTATTATCTCCGAAAAGCTTAGATACCCTTTTTCTGCTTTTGGATAAATGCCCAAAAAATTTCCACCGTCTTTTTCTTCCAGCTGGACATTTACTTCTTTTTTTTGCCCATCCCTTTCAATAACATAGGTAACATTGTCCTCCGGGTTATTTTTGGTAAGCTTTGAAAATTCATCCCATGAATTAATCTCTTTACCGTCAAGTGCAATAACTTTATCCCCGGCTTGAAGTCCCGCCTCTTCTGCAGGGGAACCAGGCTGGACAGACTCCACCACATTTATTGGTTCATAAACTCCCATGCTCAAGAAAATGGCTATAAGCAGCATTGCAAATAAGATATTAAAGGCAACTCCACCTATAATTACTAAAAATTTCTTATAGCCTGGCTTGCTGTAAAATGATTTTTCCCTTAACTTCTCAGGTACTTCTGTGCTTCTATCCATACCCAAAATTTTGTTATAGCCACCCACAGGTATAGCACTAATTCCATAAGTAGTACCCGTTTTTTTTGATTTATGCTTAAATAATTTGGGGCCAAATCCTATAAAAAACTCTTCCACATGCATACCGCCTAGCTTAGCCATCACAAAATGGCCAAACTCATGTACAATAATAATTAAAGAAAAGCCTAAAATAGCCAGTAAGTATTGGTAAATAATTAGTAAGTTTTCCATCCTTAAACTCTGCCAAATCTTCTATTTCTTCTTTGGTAATCTGATATTGCTTTCAAATAATGCTTTTGACCAAAATCCGGCCATAATGTTTTTGTAAAGTAAAATTCAGTATATGCGCTCTGCCAGAGCAAAAAATTGCTAATCCTGTATTCACCGCTTGTTCTAATAACTAAATCCGGATCAGGGCAACCCCACGTATGCAAAAATTTTGAAAAGGTATCCAGGTTTATATCCTCTGGGTTTAGCTTCCCTTGCTTTGCTTGTCTGCACATATTCTTAGCTGCTTCTACAATTTCCTGCCTTGAACCATAATTAAAGGCAATGTTAAATATCATTTTCTTGTTTTCCCTGGTTACCTGTTCAGATTTTTCAAAAGATTTAAGCACCTTCTCTGGTATTCCTTCCCTTTTTCCAATTAATTTTACCCTAACCCCATTTTTATTAAGCAATGGAATTTCATTATTCAGGCAGTCAATAAATAAATCCATCAGGAACTCAACTTCGTTTTTAGGCCTATTCCAGTTCTCACTTGAAAATGAAAAAACTGTCAGGTATTTTATTTCCAATTTGGAAGTAACCTTTATTATCTTCCTTAGGGCTTCAACTCCAGCTTTGTGGCCCATCACTCTGGGAAGGTTGCGCCTGGATGCCCACCTGCCGTTTCCGTCCATTATTATGGCAACATGGGTAGGGATACTTCCTTGCTTTAATTTTTCTATGGATGACGTTTTAAATAAAGAAAATAAAGAAGAAATTAAGTTCAACCTTTTTACCTACACTTCCATTATTTCCTTTTCCTTATACGTTAAGATTTCGTCTATTTTCCCAATATATCTGTCAGTTAATTCCTGAGCCTTTTTCTGCTCCCTTATTAAATCGTCTTCGGTAATATCTCCATTGTTTTCCAGGTCTTTGAGTTCATTAATCAGGTCCCTCCTGATATTCCTTATAGATATCCTGGTATCTTCAGCAATATTTCTTACCAACTTCACCAATTCTTTCCTTCTCTCTTCATTTAAAGGAGGAATACTAAGCCTGATAACTTTTCCGTCATTACTGGGAGTGATTCCCAGATCGGAAGCAAGTATTTGTTTTTCAATCTCCTTTAAGAATTTTGGCTCATAAGGGGATATTAGTACAACCCTTGCTTCAGGAACACTTATATTGGAAACATGTTTTAGGGGTGTCCTTGCGCCATAATAATCAATGTATATATTGTCCAGCAATGACGCAGAAGCCCTTCCAGTCCTAATGGTATTGAATTCATGCTGCAAGTTTTGTAAAGTCTGTTTCATCTTTTCTTCAGACTCTTTAAATAATTTATCCTTCATTTGCCTATCCTTTCATTACTATAGTGCCAATTTTTTTTCCAGTTATAACAC
>CAYREF010000025.1:0-27490 GCA_964423265.1 uncultured Actinomycetota bacterium | reverse complement strand
AGGCATGCTGTCCTTTTATGCTGTATTTTTTCTCAATACCGGTTGTATCAATCTGAGTAAATATATCCTCATAGATAAAACAGTCGTGATCTTCTGGTAGCAAGTCAAATACATTGGTAGCAAGTAGTTTTCTCTGCTGATAATCTAGTGGGTCTTCTTTAAAAGGTATGTTTCCCATTGGAGTTACTCCTAATAATTGTTTTAAATTATTATAGCATATTTATGTAATTATTTCTATGTGTTTTTGAGTTTATACACTAATTATTCTATTCTCGGACAGGCTCCTAGAACAAAATTATTAAATAGAAGTTTAATATATTTGAAAATTTTATAAAACACTATTTTTGAAGCAACAAGCGTATTTGCCTTAATTCTTCCAATATTTCAGCCAACATGTTGCCTTGGGGGGACTCCTCTTTCTCTGCAGTTTTTTTACCCCCTAGTTTACTTACTATTAAATCTCTAGTTTCATCCAGGTTTTTTATTCCAGGCAATTTCAGCTCTGCTTTCGTTCCTTCCTTCCCCCCAGCTCCTGCAGTTTGCAGATGCAAGGTTCCGGTTCCCAAAAACCTCTCCAAGGGCCCCTGGGTTATATCAACATTAGTTATTTTCCTATAGGGCACAGTTACCTGTTTTTTCCATACCACTCCCCATCTCATTTTCACAGAACCGTCCTCAATAAAATACTCAACTTCCCGGTAAGCTTTTGGAATCCAGGCAAGCACTGCTGCCATTAGCGCTAAAAATACTCCTGTAAGTATTGAAAAAACTAAAATATCTACCAAGACTATTACCCCTATAAATATGATTATTCCAATTAATAACCATATTAGCCACACTATATACCATAATTTCTTAAGCATTGGTGAAGGTTTTAATCCCATAATTTACCTTCCGTAAATTAAAATTTATTAGTCAACAAAATCTACTATATTAACCTTGGTACCGCTGTCGCTTAAAATCCAGTTAACCGTAAGGCCTTTATTTTTTAGAAATTCTAAAACTTCTTCTTCCCTGCTATTTTTTAAATTTTCATAAGTCCTTTGGGAGTTATCATGCCATACTCTATGCTCAAAAAGCTTTTTTGTTTTATTACCAATCAAATCCCAAACCTCATCATCCAATTCCCTCAAGAAGACTTTTTTTCTTTCGTTTTCACTATATAAGTCCAGTAGTTGAGAAATTGTATCCCTAAGGATAGTAGACCATGCTTTGAAAGCACCGTTAAGGAAAACCCTTTTATTAAAATCCTTATCCCTGCTGCAAGCAGCTTCTGCCAATATATTTAAGAACATTACCAGATTATTTCTTTCTGCTTCCCTTAATTTATCTGATTTTTCAATATTAACCTTAAGCGGGGGTTTAGCAATAAATTTTTTAAATATGTTAAGCCTAAGCTTATTCAGTGTCAGATAAGAATTGGAGGAATTGCTATAATCAGATATGCAGCTTGTAATTTTTAGTCTGCTATCCTCTAAAATACTGTCATATATATTGCTCCTTACCATATTTAATGCTTCTGACCTTTTTCTGCCCTTTTTGGCTAGAAAAGATATAAAGCCCTCTTCAGACTTATTACCTTCAGTATCCATATATTCCTGCCATTCTTCATTAAAAAGATCAGCCCATTTATTTATCAGTACCGATGAGAAAAAAGGCATTTGCCTTAATTTATCATGGGCAACTAAATTTGTCTCTTTTAGGATCTTTATGTCTGGATCTATGTATACCTTACATTCTATCTGGTCCCTTCCAGCCCATAATTGGGCAGCAGTTTTGTGCTGGCCATCAAACAAGTATATTTTATCCTCAACCAGCCTGCAGACTGAAGGGGTAAGCTGGGTATGCAGAATTAAATGCCTGTATAGTTCCCAGACCCTTTTTATCTCCAAGGGTCTTGGCTGGAGCTCCTGATCATTATTAATATATTTTGCTGGCAGGACTATATAAAAATACCTGTATCCGGTTGAAGGGCAGGTTGAAATCGGCAGATTATACCAGTCATTATCCAGGTTTATCTTTATGTAGCCATTCGCTATTTCCGCATTTAATGGCAGGTCACAATCATTTTTGCCTAATTTTAATTTCAACACATCATTCAGCCTCCGGACTTTCCTCCCTGAAAAAAAGTTTTCTAATTCTAAGTATGTTTTGTATTCTTTAATTGATAAATTCTTTAATTTTCTTTTATGTTTTTTACATATTGGAGCTAAATCTCGGTTGGTGAAGCGGTTACTTTCCATCAACGGAGCTAAATTATGGTATTCTATACTTTTTTCATTATCCAGCAGGTATCCACATACCTGACACCTGATTTTTCCTTCTTCTGTAAAATTATTATTTATTATTTCCTTATCATTTTTTTTCAAATTAAAATTGGTTACCATAATTCCCCCTGACCTTTTGATTCTTTTTCAATTCTATTTCTGCCATTCTTCTTGGCTTTATATAATAAACTATCTACTTTTCTGAAGAGCTCAGAATATTTTTCACCACCATATTCAGCCACTCCCCCGCTAATTGTTACTATATGGCTATTGTTTTTCCATTTGCTATCTTCTACTGTCCTTCTTACCCTTTCACTCAAGATATAGGCAGCATCCAGTCTGGTTTCGGGCATGGTTATTAAAAATTCTTCCCCCCCATACCTTCCCGCAAAATCAGCTTTCCTCAAATTCCCCTTTATTATACCGCTAATTTTATTAAGTACATAATCCCCATACTGGTGGCCAAATTTATCATTTACTTTTTTGAAATTATCAATATCTAAAATGAGAATTGAAAAAATATTCCCATATCTTTTAAACCTGTTTATCTCCCTCTTTAACAAACCGGTAACATGCCTGTGGTTATACAGCTCGGTCAGTCCATCTGTAATGCTTAGTTGCTTTAATAATTTCTTATCCTTCCTGAGCTGCCTGTTAGCTTGCTCCAAGTTTTCCTTTGCAACATTTAATTCATCTGTCCTGTCCTTTACTTTCTTTTCAACTAAGTTATAGGATCTCCTTAGGTCCACATTGCTTTTATTTAACTTCCTGGACAGTACTTCTACATCATTGAAACTATCGGAAAATTTGCGGGCAATTATTACAGAATTAAAAACTAAAAATATTGTCCATCCCAGTGGAAGTATTTTGACCCAATCAATTATATTAAAATCTATAAGATAATCATTTGCAACTGCACATACGAGGAAGGTCGTGCCAATTAGTAGTAAAAGTGCATTTCTGTTTTTTTTAGCTGTTTCCCTGATTAAAAAATATAATAAATACAAAGAAGCCAGGGCAATAATACCCCCATAAATAACCCACAGAGGAGCGCCTGAACCAAAAGGAATAAAAATTGTTGCAACAGCTCCTACCAATGAAAAAAATGTGAAAAAATAAATGACAGGTTTAGACATTTTTTTATTAAGGACATAAAAAAGTGAAAGAAGTATTGACGGAAGCATCAGCATTAGTATAACAGTTTGCAGTTTTTCTTCTGTTTGCAAAGATAAGCCGGTAAGTAACAGGCTAAAAAAATCTTCTCCTTCAAATAATGTCTGCATGAATGCTAAAAATGAAGCAATCCCCAGAAACAAAGGTGACAGGTCCTTTTTCCTGTAGATAAATAGAATAAAATGATAGAAAGCCATTATAAAGATTAAACCGGCTAAAAACAGGACTGCTGAAACCTTTATATACCTTTCCCTTATAAGCCCATTGGGATTCCCCAGTTCTATGCTCTCAACTATTCCTGCATTATAATAGGAATAATTGCTTACCTGAAGGACTATTTCCATTTGGTTATTTTCAGGACTAAAAAAAACAACTTCTGGGATCAATTTTGATTTTGCCTCTTCCCCATTTTTAGCAACTACCCCTTTTGATGAGAGCATTTCCCCGTTAACCCATAATTTGTAGGCAGATGATATTTTGTCTAAGTTTATCCCATACAACTGGCCTTCTTTTCCCTCAACAATTAGCCTGTATGTAGCATAGCCATCCAGGGGATAGCCATAGCTGTCCCAGCTGGAAGGAACCTGCACATACTGGAAATCCTGGCTTCCGAAGTTTCCCGGATTAATTAACCTGTTCCAATAAAACTGCCAAGCTCCGTCTAAGCTGATTTTTCCTTCTTCCAGATTATAATCAGTTAAATTAATAAAGCCATTTCTGACATAATCTTTATGGGCACCAGAAATGCTGCATCCCGAAAGCAACAGAACAATTGCCAAAGCAGATAAGACAAGCAAGCATAATTTCTTTTTCATATTATTAAATATATGTAAAATAAATTTTCTTTTAATAAAAAAATGAAATTTAGTCAAAAATATACTATCATAATAAATAATAATAAATATTCCATCAAATATATGAATAAAATTGCCATTGTAACTGATAGCACTGCGGATATCCCGGACAAATTAATTAAAAAATATAATATAAGTATAGCACCTCTGTACATCCATTTTAACGGCAAGGAATACAAAGACAAGGCAAATATTACAAATACAGAAATATATGAGCTGCTTGAAAAAAATGTAGATGTTAAAACCTCTGCTCCTTCCCCTAAAGATTTTCTAAAATTATACTCCAGCCTTATTGAGTATAAAAAAGTAGACACTATATTTTCCATTCATATCAGTTCAAAACTCTCAAACACTATTGACAGTGCAAAATTAGCAAGAAACAGTTTCCCTGATACAGCAATAGAAATATTTGATTCAAAATCAGTATCCATGAGTTTGGGGCTGGTAGTTTTAGAAGCAGCCAAAATGGCCAATCAAAATAAAGATATGAAATTCATAAAGAAGAGCATAAATAACCTAATCAGCAAAAGCTTGTTTTTAGCTACAGTTGACAACTTTGAATACTTACTTAGAGGCGGCAGGGTTAGCGGACTTAAAAGGCTGCTTAATATGGCATTAAAGGTCAGGCCTATTTTTATAATGGATCAGGGAAAAGTCAAAGTTTTAAAGGTATCAAGGACCAGAAAAAGTTCTATAAACCAGGTTGCCAATGAGTTTAAAAAAAGGATACAAAATCAGGGGAAAGTAAATGTCTCCATATTTTATGGAGAAGACATGGATGCTGCCTCTAGATTAAGCCAAAAAATTAAGCAGGATTTTGAATTAAAAGATATAATATTTACTGAGATTACTCCGGTCATTGGCACCCACTCAGGTCCCTCGATTATTGGCATATCTTCAATTCCGGCATTAAACGACAGGTAAACCCTAATTCTATAAAATAAATTTTTTGCTATAATATTACCCTGAATTCAAAATTATTATTTAAAAAATGATTTTATTAGGAATAATTTCTTTCTTCCAGCTGGCCTTTATCCCGGGCTTTTTATTGATAGAGGTCCTGGGGGTAAAAACTAAGAGCAAGCTGGAAAAAACAGTTTTATGTTTTGCTCTCTCCCTTTATGCTAATTACATGCTGGTTTATTTCCTTACTGTTTTTAGTATCTACAAGCCCTTAACTGTCTATATAATACTAGCATTAGAAATCACTTATATAGCATACATGCTTATTGTAAAGAAACCAAACTTTACATTAAGGATAGATATGCCTGAAAAGAGTTTAACCCATAAAGTTTTCTTTTTTACATCCATGTTTATTATTCTATCTTTCCTGTATTTCTTCTTTACAAACCTGGGAAGTATTTTTTACCTCTGGGACCCCTACTTGTCCTGGAATGGATGGGCAATAGAGTGGTACCTGGGACAGTTCCCACTGCTAACAGATTTTTATCCCCAGCTGATTCCTGCCAACTGGTCACTATCATATAAGATAGCCGGCAACCATTATCTCCATTTGTTTGCGAAATCAATAATGCCCTTATTTTCAATTTTAAATTTAGTTCTATTTTTTAATCTGTATCTACTGAAGAAAAACATGGCCTACCTGCTTGGATTGGTTGCCTACTCTTTTTTGGTTATATATTATGCTTTTAATTATATCAATAGCGGCTATGTTGATATTGCCACTTCTTTCTTTATGTTTTTAACTGTTTATCTGCTTATGACTTCCAATAAAATGGGTTTAAAAAGAATAATATTAATTACTATAATTGGGTGTTCTGTGGCCTTAACCAAACAGGCAGGTTTCTACGTACTAATATTTGCAATTGCCTATATTATATATAAAAATTTTTTCAACCAGCAATTACTGCGTAAAGCTATTCTTGCAATATCAGGCCTCACCATTTTTTCCCTTTCCTGGTACATTCAAAAAGCTATCGAAATGCTAAGAGGTACAGATACCACCTATATAGTTTACCTGACAACCCATATCCATAGGGGAAGGAATTTAATAGAAAGGTTTGCCTATGGTATCCAAAACCTTGAAGGGGGAGCCCCTGTATTTGTCATATTGTTGATTTTTACCACCTTGGGGATATTCAATAGAAAATCAAGGCTAGTTACCATTAGCATAACCTTTCCACTGGTTATAATATGGGGACTGATGTTTAGCTATGATAACCGGAACTTTTTTATAATCCTCCCTTTTTTGGCATTTTCTCTCTGTCTAGGGTGGGAATATATATTATCCAGATTGCCCAGGTTTAAATTAACCATACTAGGAGCAAAGAAAAACATTCTTACTTTTAAGCTTAGCTACAAACCCCTTATTTTTACCGTAATATTTTTAACTATAATATTCCTTTGTCTTTCTTTCGCATTTGACGCGCAGCTAGAGGAAGCACAAATTGAAAAACAGAAAAAAGTAGGCAACGAAAATCTTAATAAATTGTTGTACCGGTACAAGGAGAATAACAAAATAAATGGAAAGATACTTACAGATTATTATTGGATTACTGCCATGCCTGGCTTTGAAGGTAAATCCAAAAGGACGTTTAAAAAAAATGAAAACTTTGCCATACTCTCAAATGGAGTCTTTTTAACCGATCTTTTTGAGTTTATAAATGAAAACACCTATGGCCTGCTTATTTCAGACGATTATTACTATAGCCCCAAGTTTAATCCACAGTTAGAGAGGAATATTAAAAATGGGAAGTATGAAATCATATTCAGCAAATACGGTTATCACTTTATTAAAATAAAACATGGATAAAAAGATAGAAATAGTAGAAATAAAAAAATTTGACTACCGGCTGTTAGAAAAACTAAAAGCCCTTGAGATATCCTCCTTTGGGCCTGAGGCAGCAGCAAACCAGTGGTTGCTGCCTATAATAATAAGGTATGGAAAAATTATAGCAGTAAAAACAGACAGCAATTTCATTGGTCTCTGCCTGCTTATCCGGAGTTGGGATAACACAGACAAGGCTTTTATCCATTCACTCCATGTAAAAAAACAATACCGTAACCAGGGTATTGGCAAGATGCTGCTGGCTAAGGCAATAGAAATGGCAAAAGATTATGGCATAAAATGTATTGATTTAACTGTGGACCCTCAAAATAAGACCGCTATAAAATTATATAAAAACTTTGGGTTTAAAATTAACAGGCTAAAGAAAAATGAATATGGCAAAGGTGTCCATAGATATCTGATGAGCCTTAAATTTTAAACATTTAGTACATAGCTATTATACTTTTAATTTATAATCGATTCTCCTTTAAAATTTATGTCACTTGGAATATAATGATTTAGTCAACTATATTTTGAGAAAGGAGTGCATTGGCTCGCTGTAAAAACTGTGGAAATTTCGGATTTTTCCTTAAATTAAATTCTGAAGGGCTATGTATTAAATGCGCACCAATAGTTGAAAATATAGTATTAAATTGCGCCCGCATAATGAAAGATTCCCTAAACCAGCTTGACAAGGCGAATGATTTAAATACCAAACTAACCTATTGCAACTTAATGTTTGAAAATGCAACAAGGCTTGAAAACTATGAAAAGAAAGGCATACAAACAATAAAGCCCCGCCCATCTATATTTATTGAAGAATGCGAGAAAATAAAAAAGGAACTTTACCGTAAAAGTTTAGGCCAGGAGAAAATTAGCTGAAGCTAATATTGACAGCCATTTCTTTTCTTACCATATAGGAATCTTCAAGCGCCAAGCAACATAATGATTTATAGAAGGTTTAATTTCCGGTAGTGCTTTTCCCTCTTTTTATACAGGTTCATTAAAAAGCCAATATTCTTATCCCTATAGTCATAAATTGTTTTACGTCCTTCAGATCTTAAAATCCTTCCAACATACTGGACCAGTTTACCTTCAAATGAAAAAGGATAAACTAAAAATATGTTGTTTAAATTTTTTACATCCAGTCCTTCCCCCATTAATTGGCCGGTGGTAATAAGCACCTGGAAATAGCCTTCCTTTACCTGCTTCATCTTTAATTTCCTTCTGGATTTAGAGTCATCCCCGGTTATGCTGATTACCTCGCATAATGACTTTAGGTACATTCCCAATATTTCTACATGCTCTTTCCTCTCGGTTATTACCAGTATCTTTTTACCGGGACCTAATTCATTCTGTATGTCTTCTGTAATAAGCTTGTTCCTCTGTGTATCGAAAACCAGTATTTTGGAAAGCATGTGGAAATTATCTGTCCTATTATTAAAAGGCACAAATAGGCCAGTATCCCTTATGTTTAGCTGGATATTGGATATAGCAGAGTCACTTGCCTGCCTGCCAAATCCCTCATTATTGTAAATTATCTTACCGATATAAAAGAATATCATCTTCTCATCATTGTACTTTCTCTTGGGAGTAGCAGTAAGGCCATAAATATATTGAGGGTTAAAATTTACTATTGTTTTCCTGAAACTTTTTGCTGGAATATGGTGGCATTCATCAATAATTACAGTCCCAAATGTTTCACCCAGGCTTTTTAAGCCCGGGTACCTGGCCAGGCTTTGAATCATAGCTACAGTAATATGTTTTGATATTTTTTTCTTCCGGCCTGAAATCTGGCCAATATCCTTCTTGGCTATTCCTAGAAAGTCCTGGATTCTTTCGAGCCATTGGTCAAATATTTGCTTCCTATGCACAATTATTAATGCTGGCTGGCATTTTTTGGCTATAATCTCTATTCCGATAATAGTTTTCCCAAAACCAGGAGGTGCAACTATTACCCCGCCCCTATTACTTTCACAGTTTTCAATAGCCTTCTGCTGTGGTTTGCTTAACTTAATCTGAGAGTTAAAGCTGGTTTTAGCTAGCTTGGCCCTTTTATCAATAATCTGGTATTTAATCTTGTTTTGGTTGCAATAATTTTCCAGCTCGTCCAGAAAGCCCCTGGGCACCATTACCTTTCCCCGCGATTCCTTAATCAGATTAAAGAATTTTATCATCCCGTAAACACTTTTGCCAATTTTTTGCTTCACTATATACTCACTATTTATAAAATTAAGATTCTTCTTTAAAAAGCTTGCAACATCTTTGCTTATCTGGGTTTTATCTAAAATTACCCTGCTACCAATAGTAATATCCATTATGCCTGCAGTTTCATTCTTTATTCCAGAAACATCCTCCCCTTTTTCAACTAATTCATGATAAAGCTGGTCAAGCTTTGATATAGTAACCTTCTTTATTTCTTTTAAATAGCTCCATTGGTCTAATATGGGTTTAAAATCTTTAGGATTTATAAAAACTGTCCTTCCCTCATTTACGCACCTGCCATTTAGAGGCAAGGCAATCAAGTTCCCAAACCCTTTGCCTGAAAGGTAATCCTGGTTAGGAAAAATCCGGTCAAAACTCACTTCTCTGGCAAATTCTGAAAGGCACAAAGCTTTTCTAACTATTTCCAAAAATACTCTCCTGCTTCTTACAGCAGGGTATTTCTCCTCAAAAAATACCCAGAGATGGGCTCCCTCCCCTGAAAAAGATTTTTCAATATAGGTAGGAATTCCCGCCGCCCTGCTTTCCTCAATAAACTGCCTGGAATCTTTTTCCCATTCTTTCCCATCAAAATCCAGGGCAACAAAATAAGAAGAATTGTCCTCCAAAAGCGGATAAATCCCCACCAAATGCTTCCCCTGCAGATGCCTTTTTATTACTTCTTTGGTTAAAGGCAGCTTTTTTTTATTGCTAAAATTTTTAAAATTACCTCCCTGGGCCTTGTGGCTTAAATACTCGTTCCAGTTAAACCTGTAAGCCGGCATATAGCCTGAATTTTTACCTTTCTGCCACCTTTTTGCGTATACATCACTTCTTCCCCTAAAAAGGGACCTAAATGAATTTATTTGGTTTTCATCTATGTCTGGTACCATATCCTCAGAATGCATCTATAATTAAAACTGGGTTTAAAAAAAATCAGTAAGCTTCATATATTCTGCGAGCAAGTAAAAAGAAATCCTCTAATTCTCCCCTTAAAATATAACCGTCCAATGTAAACTCGTAAAGCTCAATATTTCCATCGATAATTTCCCAAATTCTCTCCTGTACTGCTTCAAAGCCACCCAGGCCCCAGCCTGCCCCCCTGGCCATTAGAGAAGGTAATATGAAAATAATCTGATGGCATATCCTCATATATTTCCAGGGCGGGGGGATTTCCCTTAAGCCAGGGGTTTCCAAGTATCTCAAATATTACAGAAGGGCTGGTTTCCCTGGCAAGCCCCATAAAGAACTCGCTTTTCAGCATCCACCCTGACATTGAACACTCTAACTTTCCCCTGAACATAGCCCTTTCATAGCCAAAAACCATAAATGTCAAAGATCTGGTCAGCTCATGGCTGAACTCACATTTAGTCTCGGGAATATCTTTAGGCCAATACCTATAACCAGTATTATCCAGGCTACCTTTTATGTCCGGCCAGAATTTATCAATCAAAATATGGTCCAGGTATTCTTTCTTCTCTGGATTTTCCAATATGGCCATATCCTTTTTATCGCTAACTTTCATTGCTTCTCCAACCGCCCAATCAGCCATTAAATTACTCCTCTCTATTTTTTATTGTAATAACAGCAAGCTTAAGGACATTATAGCCATTCCGGCTATAAAACCAACTACAGGCGCATGGTCAAAACCATAATCCCTGGATACTGGAATTAATTCATCAATAGAAATAAACACCATAATGCCAGCAATACCCGCCAATAAGTAGCCTAAAATCTGCGGGGTTAGAAAAGGCAGTAAAAATAATGCTGTTATTCCCGCCCCAACAGGCTCTGCCAGCCCGGAAAAAAAAGACCACATGAATGCCTTTTTTTTATTTCCTGTGGCCTTGTATATAGGGGTAGAGACAGCCAAGCCTTCAGGTATATTATGTATAGCAATAGCGATAGCAATAGCGATTCCCACCCGTATATCCACCAATGCGCTATAGAAAGTAGCCATCCCTTCAGGAAAATTATGGATACCAATCCCCAGAGCCACAAACAGTCCCGCCCTTAACAGTTTCTCATCTGTTCCCGGTTTTATGCCATCTTTTTGCCCTTTGTATTCATGGGGTACAAAATGGTCAATTGCAAACATGAGCATAAACCCTATAAGAAAAGCAATATTAGCTTTCAAAAAACCAACTTCCTCAATCCCGGAGGGTAAAAGCTCTAAAAAGGATACTCCTATCATTACCCCTGCGGTAAAGCCCAGGGAAAAGCTAAAAAATTTATCATTAATTTTTTTTGGAATAAGGCCCAGGAGACTTCCTATAATTGTAGAAAGCCCCGCAATGGAAGTTATAATTAATGCTTTTAATATTGAGTTCATTTTCTAAATAATTTTGTTTATAATGAAATTATAGAATACCTTATATAAAAAATAAAAAAAACCATATATTTTTATTATGAGCCCTGAACTGCTAAGAAATACAGTATTGGTGCTAATAAGTTATCTTTTTGGCAGCATCCCTTTCTGTTTTTTAATTGCTAAATTCAAAAAAAAAGACCTCACCCAAATAGGAGACAAAAACCCAGGCGGATGGAATCTTGCATTCAGCGTTTCAAAATTCTGGGGAGGAGTGGGGGCAGCATTGGATATTTCAAAAGGCTTCTTGCCCTTTTTTTTAATATTAAAATTTACAGGATCAGAAGTTACCGCCATTATTGCAGGCTGTGCTGCAATAGCCGGGCATGATTACTCTCCTTTTCTGAAATTTTCAGGAGGAAAAGGAATAGCATCACTGCTGGGTTTCCTTCTAGCCATGAACCCATTTTCCGTAATAGCTTTCGGGGTGGGAATAGTTTCAGTCCTTTTTATTGCCAAAAACATGATATGGGGAGTTGTTAGCGGCATAATATTTACATGTTCATTTTTGGTTATTATCAATTCACCTGTTTACTTATTATTTGGAATTTTTTTGCTTATAATAATGATACCCAAATATATAAACCATTCCTTACCCATTAGGGAAAACCTTCAGTTCAGAAAAGAAGAAAAAATAAAAGACCTCTTTACTCCTAAAACCAGGTAATTACTTCTCAATTACTTTCAGATCCTGTTCATCATTTACATCATAAGTTCTATTTTTCCAATAAATTCCTGTGGCAAATTTGCATTTGTATAAGGAGTTAAAGGCTATAATTATTAAATATGCAACTGCAAATGGATGTAAGAAAATATCTAAAGTCCTAGTTTTAAACCTAATAGCATAAATAATCCTTATTATTAAAATAAAAATTACCTGCAGGGAAATCACATCTGTAATTATATCAGGCCAACCAAAAATAAAAGCCATAGGCATAAATAAGAAAGGAGAGAGGAATATAGCTGTCACCAGGATAATTGCTGTCAGGTAATTTAGGACATTATAACCAAAAGCCGCGAACAAAACTTTAGTATACCCCTCTATTACTTCCTTAAAGCTTTTATACATCCTGCAATATACCCCTTTATAGCCGTCAAATATCATGAACCTGTATTCTAATTCTTTGACTTTCTTTGAAATTTTAATATCTTCTAATACTTCCTTCTTAACAGAGCTGTGCCCCCCTATTTTTTTATATACCCCTTTTTTAAACAACATAAACTGGCCAATAGCTGTACAAAATAATGGATCCTTACTTTTAATAATCAGCCCCAAAGGTAAAAAGCATAAAATCATAAAATTTGCAAAGGGGACCATCATCCTCTCATGGATAGATACTGTTATTTGCTGCGCAAAAATTGAAGCTGCATCCAAATTGTAATTAACAGCACTTGCCAGGGCAGAGGAAACTGAGTTTTTAAAATGTAAGGTGTCAGCATCAATAAAAATCAGGTATTTCCCATTCGCATATTTGGAAAGCTGATAACAAGCGTAATTTTTCCCAAACCAACCTTTTTTCAGGGATTTTCCCTTTATAGCGGTTATTCTTTTGTCTTTTTTTTCCAAGTCCTTAATTATATTATAGGTATTATCAGAAGAGTTATCATCAAGAATAATTATTTCTAAATTAGAGTAATCCTGCTTTAGTAGTGAATTTACGCATCTTTTTATATTAGATTCTTCATTTCTGGCCGGTATAAGTATAGATACCAGGGGAGGATCTTTTTTAATGTAACTGGGAAGTTCTAATATTACAGCCCTTTTAAATAAAAAATTGTTGATTATGAAATTAATTAAGATGACAAAAATAATGAGCAAGACAGCATAATTATATATTAAGAATAAATCCATTATGTCTTATTACCTTTTTTTCTCATTTGCCCTTCTTCTTAAATCATCTAAATTCACAACATACCTTGAATGAATTCCTTCTCCAATTTTCTCTTTTCCATCATATGCTTCCACTTTAAATTTCAGCTTAGGGCCCTCAGCCTCAACCAGTATTGCATTAGCCGTAACACTCATACCAACTGGTGTGGCTGCTAAATGTTTTATATCTACTCTGGTACCAACAGACGCAAAACCTTCAGGAAGGTTTCTGTCCGCTGCTTCTATGGCCGCTTTTTCCATCAAGCCTATCATGGCTGGAGTTGCAAATACATCTACATTCCCGCTCCCATAAGCAACCGCCGTATTATTCTGGTTAACTTGAGTTCTGGCAGTTCCGGACAATCCTACCTTTAAATTGATATCCTGCAATGTTTCCCCCGTTTAATTAAAAGTTTGTAATTATTTTAGTTTTTTTTAAAAACTTAGTAAAGACAATTATTATAATAATTCTTTAAAGGTTGAGGCATTCCTGAAAGCGTGGCCTTTTGCGTCATTATTAAAATAAATATAGCTGTCCAATCCTTTTTTTTTGCACTTTTTAGCTGTATTTGCAAATTTTTTTAACTGTTCATCAGTATAACTTGATGAATAAAGCTTTTCACTTCCATGTAGCCTAATATAGCAAAAATCACCAGTTATTTTTTCATGGTAGGGGAAGTTGGGTGAACTAGAAATGACAATTGCATATCCTGAATCATCAAGGATACTATAGATTTCATTGTCAAACCAGCTTTCTTCCCGGAATTCAAATGCACATAAAACGTCATTAGGCAGCAATCCCGTAAACTTTTTTAATTTCTCTGCATTTTTTTTAATATTTTTAGGCAACTGAAATAATATGGGGCCAAGCTTTTTACCCAAACCACTAGATACCCCTAAGAGGTTATCCAAAGGCTTTTTGCAGTCTTTTAGCTTTTTCATATGGGTTATGTACCTGGAGGCCTTTATAGAAAACAAAAAATTTTCCGGAGTTTTTTTTGCCCAGTTTCTAAAAGTCTTTTTCTGAGGCAAGTTATAAAAGGTGTTATTGATTTCCACCGTATCAAACTTGCTGGAATAAAACTGCAGCCACTTATCCTTTTTAATATCTTCAGGATAAAAATCCCCTGCCCAGTTCTTGTAGCTGTAGCCGGATGTTCCTATATATATACTTGCTGCCATTTTTTCCCCTTATTTATTAAACCGTAAATAAGGGGAAAACACAAACGGCTAATAAGCATATAACTTCCCATATGGCCGGTGGGAGTAAGGAATTAATTTAATGAAGTTCCTTGCATTGATGTTTCCTTTTTTTTCAAAAAATTTATTGTAGTTAGCAATATATTTATTTAAAATCTTTATGTCTTCTTTATTTACGGACAATTTTTTAACTTCTTTTCCTAATTTGTAATCTCTAATTTCTCCCCTTACGTAAATTATGCCCCCATGCATACCAGTACCAACATAATTGCCAACTACATCTCTGTGGCCAAGCAAATTTTGGTGGCTATTTCTACCATCTGAAATTCCCATAACAATTATTATCCCCCCTGCCATATATTCCCCTAAAAAATTGCCTGCCGTGCCTCCTATTATAATGGCCGGAATCTTATCCCGGTAAGATTTCATATGTATTCCGCATCTATATCCAGTATCATTTTCAATATATATTTCACCACCCCGCATAGAATAGCCAATGATATCCCCTGCATCTCCATGGATAACAATTCTGCCTGAATTCATGGTATTGCCTACAGCATCCTGGCCATTTCCATATATTTCTATATCCGGACCGTCCATAAAAGCAGCAAGATCATTGCCCGGGGTCCCATAAACATTTATCTTTACTTTTGTCTTTAACCCATCACCAATATATCTATGTCCGAGGACATCCTTAAGATCCAGGGAAAAATTGTTGTTATTTGTAGAACTCCTAGAAATTACTTCCTTTATTTTCCTGTTTAATTGTTTATAGCTTAAATTTTTAGCATTAATGGTATGCTTCATACTTCTATTCCTTCTCCCACTACCAGGTGTTTTTTGTATCCACTGGGCAACTGTATCAACCCAAAATCCTCCCTTACTATAAGGTCTTTTTCCTTGCTGATATCTATTTTATTTTTTATCAGCCCCGAATATATGCCAGCCCTTTCTATTCCCCCTATAAGTATTGCACCTACTACTTTCTTATCTCTTATAACAATTTTCCTGTAATAATTATCATCTGGACGGTATTCCTTTAAAACTTCTATACCACCATTATCCTCTACATTGGTAAGGCCCATTGATATTGAGGGCACTTTCAGGATCTCAACCGAGTTCATAAAAAAGCTACCGGCATATTTGCTGTTTGCCCCCGCCAGGTTCATTCCTGCTATATAGCCCTGGCTCACAGCCAGGGGCCATATAGCAATATTTCTATGACTGTTAAGCAGTATATCCCTGCTTTCTATGACATCCCCTGCAGCATATACATTTTCTATATTAGTTTGGAGACGATCATTTACCCTTATGCCTCTTCCAATATCTATAAGGCTATTATCAAAAAAGCTTAAGTTTGGGCTAACCCCAACCGCAGTAACTAAAAGGCTGCAGTCAATTTTTTTTCCATTCCTTAGAATTATTCTCTTTACCCTACCATTGCCTATCTCTATTTTCCTTATTGTATTATTAGTATAAATGCTGCTCCCTTTACCCGATATTTCTGATTCCAGTATAGCGGAAGCTTCCCTGTCAAAAGTAGCTGCTAGAATCCTGTCCGACAGCTCTATTACATTAATATCCAGGCCAAGCTCTAGAAAAGCCTCGGCCGCCTTTAGCCCGATTAAGCCTCCTCCGAGAATAGATGCATTTTTAATATCATTATCTTCAATATATTTTTTTAGCTTTACGGCATCTTCAAGGGTAGTTAGGGTAAAAATCCCAGAGATGCCGTGCAGGACTTTTCTGTTTAAAGTAAATGTGTTGCCATTTTCATCTTCAATATTTATTCCGGGAAGTACTGGCTGGCCTCCGGTGGCAATTAATAATTTCTTATATCTATAATCCTCCCTAGTAGTTTTAACAACATTATTCTTAAAATCTATCCATTTTGCCCTAGAGCGAAGCACGAGATCTATATTATTATTCTTATAAAAACCTTTATCCTTAAAATTAATTCTGTCCAGCCCCAGTTTACCAGCCAGATAATAAGTGATTAAGGGTTTTGAATAATTAGCATATTTTTCATAGGTTAAAATAGTAATTTTTCCATTTTTATCTATTTTTCTTATATTTTCAGCAGCATTAATTCCTGCTGCAGAATTACCAATAATTAAATAAGTGGTGCTAACCATTTCTATCACCTAACTTTTCTTTTACATCCACAAATTTTAAGGCTTCATTGGGACAATTTTTAACACATATAGGAATTTCCTCATCCTCACAGAGTTCGCATTTTGAAGCAATCTTTTTTTCGGTTAAATTTCTTTTTATAACCCCATAGGGGCAAACCATTATACAGCTCCAGCAACCCACGCACTTATCCTGGTCGCAGGTAACAACTCCAGTATTCTCATTTTTTTTCATTGCTCCGGAAATACAAGCAGTAACACAAGGGGCATCCACACAATGCCTGCACTGTATGGCAAAAGAATTATGACCGATCTCTTCTACTAATATCCTAGGCATAAGCTCTCCCTGCTCTTCTTTGAAAGCCTTTATTATCTTCTTGCTTTTAGAATGCTTTACTTGACAATATATTTCACAAAGCCTGCACCCTATGCAGTATTCTTCTTTAATAAATATCTTTTTCATATTACCATGCCTCTCCTGCATGTTTTATTCCAAGGATAGAAAGTTCCCTATCGCCTAACCCAATCCCCCTGAGATGTTCCCTGTTGCCTCTCAAGCTTTCTATGGCATTTATACCTGCACCGCCTAACATTTCCTTTATTTCCAGTGACCATCCCCTCAACAAATTCGTCAATCTCCGAGTTCCGATCTCAGGATTCAGTCTTTTAGTTAAATATGGGTCCTGGGTTGCAATGCCCCAGTTACATTTTCCTGTATAGCATTTCTGGCAAAGGTGGCATCCCATAGCAATTAAGGCAGCCGTCCCTATGTAAACCGCGTCCGCACCAAGGGCTATGGCCTTTATAACATCAGAGCTTGACCTGATACTGCCAGCCGCAATTACAGAAGCCTTATGCCTTATACCTTCTTCCCTTAACCTGGTATCTACAGAAGCCAAGGCAAGCTCAATAGGTATGCCAACATTATCCCTTATAGCCTGTGGGGCAGCTCCAGTTCCCCCTCTAAGGCCATCAATAGATACAAAATCTGCTCCAGCCCTTACAATACCGCTGGCAATAGGAGCCACATTATGCACTGCCGATATTTTCACTCCAACTGGCTTTGTGTAATCTGTTGCTTCTTTTAAGGCAAATATTAACTGGGATAAATCTTCAATTGAATAGATATCGTGGTGGGGCGCAGGCGATAGAGCATCAGTGCCTTTAGGTATCATTCTGGTATTTGAAACTTCTTCAGTAACCTTTTCGCCAGGCAGATGCCCCCCTATTCCAGGCTTAGCTCCTTGGCCTATTTTTATCTCAATAGCTGCCGACTTGTTCAAATAATCAATGTCTACCCCAAAACGCCCCGAGGCTACCTGCACTATAGTATTATCTGCATACTTTTCTAAATCTTTATGCAATCCGCCTTCTCCGGTATTATAGAAATTCCCAAAATTATAAGCAGCAGTTGCCAGGGATTTGCATGCGTTATAGCTTATGGACCCAAAAGACATTGCTGAAAACAATATAGGAGTAGACAGTTCTAACTGAGGCGATGGCCTATTTTTAAGCTTTGCCTTAAGATTTCCATCTTTACCCTTGGTAATAGTGTAATCCAACTTTGTAGCCTTGCTTCCTATAAAAGTTTTTATCTCCATTGGCTCCCTTAAAGGGTCAATAGAGGGGTTTGTAACCTGTGAAGCATTAAACAGTATATGGTCCCAATATATAGGATACTTTTTATCTGTACCCATTCCAGTCAATATTACTCCACCTGTATCAGCCTGCTTGTATATGTTTTTCAGGTGGGCAGGGTTCCAATTATAGTTTTTTTTGAACTCCGACTCCCTTTGCTTAATTTTTATTGCCCCCGTAGGGCACAAGCTCTCACATCTATGGCAGCCTACACAATTTAAGTTATCACTATATATGGTATCGTTGTCTGACTCATACTCGTGGACATCATTAGAACACTGCCTCACACATACCTCACAGGATATACATTTTTGTAAATCCCTTTCTATTTCAAATTCTGATTGGTTTAGTTTTAATGCCATTTTTATTCCTCTTAACTTAAAGCTGCTAAATCCTTCAGTTGATTATTACCATTTTGGAGCTTATCTAACATACCAAATACAGGTTCCCCGCCATCCGGGCGCCAAAGCAATTCAGGACTGCTGCATACTTTCCTAATAGCAGCTTCTTCGCTTGAGATATATAAGAAGGCGCCATCCCTGGCAGCAACCATTGGTCTAAGCTTAATCCTATCGTTTAAAGCATACATAAAATTATTATGCCCTACGATTATGTTAAAGGGGCCGTTAACCAAACTGCTTCCATAAAGCATCCTTAAATTCTTTGCCAGCTCCCTTAAACCTGTTGGCATTCTTTCTATTTCCTCCCATAACGGTGAAGCCAGGATAAGATGGATTAATTTTATATCTATTTTTTGTTTCCTGTTTAACAAATCAAAAAGATAAGTAATTACTTCTGTATCAGTAGAAAGAGTACACTTATAGCCAAAATCATTTACAAACCTCTTATTGGTGCCATAAGAAGATATCTCCCCGTTATGGACAACTGACCAGTTAAGAAGACCAAACGGATGGGCTCCTCCCCACCAGCCTACACTGTTAGTGGGAAACCTTCCATGGGCAGTCCACAGATATCCTTCATATTCATCTATCTTGAAATACTGGCCAATATCTTCAGGAAAGCCCACACCCTTAAATATGCCCATATTCTTACCGCTTGAAATTATATATGCTCCCCTTATATTGCTATTAATGCTCATTACAAAATTAACTACAAAATCTTCTTCCGACTCTTTTAAATTACTCTTAACCCTTAAAAAATATCTAAAAAGTAATGGAGGATCCTGGACTTTCACCTTATTGTTGGTAGGAATTTTTTCAGAATATACAATTTCAAAATTATCTTCCATGATGTCTTCACTTTGTTTTTTGGCTATTAAATCATCGAAGATAAAGTGGAAAGCCCACTCATCCTTTAGTTCAGGATAAATACCATAAGCGGCAAAACCGCCCCCCAAACCATTAGACCTGTCATGCATCATGGAGATTCCTTCCAAAACCGCATTTCCATTAAACTTTGATCCACTTTGGTTAAATATTCCAAATACAGCGCAACCTGAAGGAATCCTATTTTCCATAAACTTTTCTTTTTTTGTCTTTTTATTAAAATTAAATTCCATTTTTCCCCAAACCCTTATAAAACAAAAAACCTCCTCAAAACATCTCTGTTTTAAGAAGGCCACTTTACCTTCGCCTACTCGTACTCCCTTGCACAAATAGCAAATATTTAATTTTCTAGCAAATAATAACAGCTTTATTGCATTTGTCAAATACTAATTATATATATTCTCCAAGTTTTTTACAAATTTATAAACCTGCTAACAGAGAGCCTCCTCCCTATTAGCAGGCATTCTACATAAACCAGGCTTCTAACTATAGTTTTTTTTCATATCTTCCAGGGACATAGGCTTATAATCAGAAGCATGGCCTGCAGTCCCGAAGTCTATCATCTTACCCTTTATTACTCCGTATACTGCTTCCCTTGCAGCTCCAAAATATTTTCTAGGGTCAAATACATCTGGTTTTTCAGATAAGACTTTTCTTACTGCCCCGGTCATGGCAAGCCTTCCATCTGTATCTACATTTATCTTTCTTATGCCCCGCTTAATTGCCTCCTGTATGGAAGGCATGGGTACACCCATGGTTTTTTCCAGCTTTCCCCCGTACCTGTTTATAACTTCTATTAAATTCTGAGGTACAGAAGATGAGCCATGCATCACCAAGGGAAAGTTTCCAAGTTTTGAAGAAACTTCACTTACAATGTCAAGAGCAAGCTTTGGCTCTGCTTTAAACTTGTATGCCCCGTGGCTTGTCCCGATTGCAAGAGCCAAAGCATCTACCCCGGTAGCTTTTATAAACTTTACTGCTTCCTCGGGATCAGTTAGCTTAACTTTTCCTGATCCTACTCCATCTTCTATACCCCCCAGGGTCCCAAGCTCTCCTTCTACAGTTACCCCGAACCTGTGGGCGTAGTCCACAACTTTTTTAGTAACCTCTACATTTTCTTCAAAAGTTGTGGGGGTTTTGGAGTCTTCTTTTAGTGAGCCGTCTATCATAACGGAGGTAAAGCCTAGACTTATTGCCTCCTTGCAGGTCTCCAAACTGTTACCATGGTCCAGGTGCAGAGCTATGGGTATGCCGGGATTATCTTCAACTGCAGCTGCAGCCATATGCTTTATATATACCATATTGGTATACTTAAGTGCTCCCCTTGATGCTTGTATTATAAGGGGGGAGCCAGTCTCCTTGGCTGCCCGCATTATCCCCTGGATCTGCTCCATATTGTTTACATTATAAGCTCCTACACCATAATTACCCTTTATGGCTTCGTCTAGTATTTGCTTCATTGGAACTAATGGCAATTTTACCTCCCTTTTATTCTTTTTTCATTTCATATGACATTATTATTGCCTCAGATACTTCCCTCATGGACTTCCTTTTATCCATGGCAAATTTTTGAATTTTCTTAAATGCTTTATTTTCCGTCAAGCCATATTCCTTCATCAATATGCCTTTTGCTTTTTCCAGTACTTTCCTTGTCTCAAGCTCCTCTTTTATAACTTTTGTTTCTACTACCAGCCGGTAATTTTCTATAACTATTGCCGCCTGATCTGCAACAGTTTGAAGTATGCTAACTTCATAATCACTGAAGTCATGAGGTTCATCTGTATAAGAATTAATTACCCCAATCACTTTTCCTTTTACATGCAAAGGCATGCATAATAGTGAAACAAGTCCTTCTTTTCTGGCTATTTCTTTATTTTTATAAGTTTTATCTTCTAGTATATTGGGTACTACCCTAGGCTTATTTTCCAAAGCCACCTTCCCTGCTATACCTTCCCCTAATTTTAAGGGATGCTTGTTTATATATTCCTTGCTTATACTTTGAGTTGCCTTCATAGTCAGCTCTTTTTTTTTCTGGTCTAAAAGCATTATCGAACATAATTTAGAGCCCATCACCTCAGCAGTCACAGTAACTATTAGTTTTAATATATCTTCCAGGTAAAGGTCTGAGGTTATAGCCTCTCCAATTTTGGACAATGCTCCAATAATTTCCTTGGGGCTTTCAATATTTTGCTCTTCTTTGTTCATAGTCTAATATAAAAAAATAATTAACTTTAAAATTATAGTATATTTAACCTCAATATTCCAAAAATATTTGAAATTAGAATTTTACCATAGACTAGGGTATTTACAAAATAAAATATTACAGTTAAAATTCTTTACTGCGTGGCGCATTCGTCTAGTGGCCTAGGACACAGCCCTCTCACGGCTGAAACAGGGGTTCGACTCCCCTATGCGCTACCAATAGAAATTACAACTTTAGAATATTATCATCGAGAAATTTATCAATAATCTTTTTTTCTTTTTTTGACAAACCGTTATAATTCTTTTTTAATTTATTGTATTCTGGTCCTGACCCTTTAATATTTTCTAATAAATTTTCTATACTAAGATAATCTTTTTCAGCCTTGTTTTTCCTCTTAGAATGTATGAGGATTTTTTGTAGCAAATAAGCTTGAGGTGTTGGTACAATTATTCCTATGTTTTCAATATTCAAAAGTATGCTATTTTTTATTAATATATTAGTATGCCTTAACCCTTCTGCTTTAATTCCAAAAGACGGAACATCGTAGGGTTCTGATTTTCCCTTTCCCATTTCTCTTACTATAAATTCTATTTCTAGATCTTTCCCTTTAAAAAATTTAAAAACACCACTAATATAATCAATCGAAGTTTCAAATCCTTCATTTTCTAAAATTTCTACAATATTTATTCTTTTTCTAGGTTTTCTTATATTTCTTATTAAAAAATCAATATCCCTTGTTTTTAAGTTAGCTTCAAAATTTTTCAGGATCCCCGATTTTTCATAAATATACTCAACCCAACTACCAATTAACACTACGTTTTTAAGAATTCCATTTTTATTTAACACATTAATTGTTTCCCAAAATGATTGCTTGATGTTATTCATTAAAAACTCTTAGATCCTTTTCTATTTCTTTTAATAATTTTAAATATTTTTTTCTTTTTTTTATCTTGAATTCTAATTCTTTTAATCCGTCAGGGTTACATTTTAAATAATCTGTTTTTACTTTCTCTTTATCCCTATAAACAAGATATGGATATTTCCGTTTCCCTCTTTTTTTAAATACAATACTGCCTTTAGGTAGTTCTTTAATTTTATCCATATAGAATTTTTTCATCCTTATTAACCGTTTTTTTTCCTCTTTGAACATTTCCTTTAAAATAGCCATTTTATTTCCACCTCAAATAATTATTTATTATTGCCCTACATATTATAATAAATGCTTTATTGTAGGACAATAATTGGTTCATAAAAATATTTGCCCTACGTTATGCGTAATTATAATACATTGTAGGGCAATAATAAATAAATTAGTTAATCAGGTTGGTAAATTAAATTATTTATTTTCCTTAAAAAGAAACCGATTTGTATTAGTCTTTCCCAAGGTATAATATCTATATTCCTCCTCTGAGTGTTTTATATCATCATGGGCTATCAAAGGAATATTAAAATCTCAAACAAGAGCATAGTCCTATTTATTTATTTATCCATATGAACTGTTTTTAAATTAATTCTTTTCAACTACCTTTTTGGGATTGCTAAAATAAAATTTTTTAAGAAGCAGTGAAACTATCAATATATATATTACATACCCTGTTGCTTCTAATAAAGAAGGGGACGGATTATATCCAAACAGTGACCTTAATATTCCTCCAAAGATGCTATCCTTACTCAAAATATTTCCGATATCATAAATATTATCTTTTATTACCGGTATAATCCCAGCTTCCTGGAATTCATGTATTGCTGTAGAAAAAAGACCCGTTGCAATTAGCATTACTAATATACTAGTAATTTTAAAGAATGCCCCCGGTTTACTTTCCTTGTAGACAAGAAAAATATTACTGCCAAAATAATTGAGGATAAAATCCCAACAGTTCGCCCTAATATAAGTTCAAAAGAATTTGCCTGGTAACTGATAGCCCTAAAAAATAAAACAGTCTCTGCCCCTTCTCTGAACACCACACTAAAACCTAAGAAAAAAAGGCTAAATATCCTTCCTTTATCTACTGCTTTTCCCACAGATGCTTCAATATCGCCTCTAATGCTTTTGGCTTGTTTATTCATCCAAAATATCATGTAGGTCAATACTACTACTGCTAGCATCATTACTATGCCCTCAAAGGTCTCTTTAACCTTCCCTTCAAATCCCCCCAGTAGGATTTGAAACATATATGCAAGCCCTATGCTTAAGGCAATTGCTAAGACCACTCCGTAGATAACATGTTTAATATATTTTTTCTCCCCGATTTTTGCCAGATAACTAATTATAATTCCTATTACTAAAAAGGCCTCAAGGCCTTCTCTGAAGGCTATAAAAAACTTGATAACATTTAAATTCCTCCCTAATTATAAAAGTTAGGCTAGCCAAACTTAATTATAATAAGCCTGCATTGTCAAATATTATTCTACGGGTTAATAATACAATTAACTGGATTGACTCCTATTTTAAGTAACTATAGATAGTATTATTTGATTCTTATTATATTTTATCTAATAGGCAAAATATCATGCGACCGTTGATAATAGACTAAAAAATGCCCCTGAACTATTATTAAATTAGCTTTTCCAATATTCCTTGAATATTATTGGTAATAATAAAATCTAAATCCCTGGTTCTCAAGCAAGGAAATTTTTGGAAGGCTAAAAATATGGCTTCTAAAAAATTTAATTTTATAGTTCTTTTTTTAATTTCACTACCAATTCTCAGGACTTTACATTTCACTTTTTTTCTACATATTTACTATAATGGCACACTGCGTATAACATTTTGCTTGCTACTTTTTCAATGCTCTAATACCACCAGCAATCTAACCTTAAAACAGGCCATACCATTTATCACTTGTTCAATATAAGGCTTTTTTTCTAATTATTTGGATTATTATTCCAATAGTAATAAGGGTAATGCCTGCTATGCTTGCAATTATCACAGACTGCACCATTATATTTGCACTTAGCCTCTTAAGTAAAATGCCCAAAAGTGCCCAATCAACAACCAGGCAATAGTATATGTCCTTTCTAACCAGGAGGGCAGCAAAAGCTATTATAATCCCAACTGTAATGACTAAAACAGTCCAGAATTGCTGGCTAAGACCGAAGCCATTCCAGCCTATATCCACCAGCACTGCGGTGACATTAGCAATAGTTGCTATAGTTATCCATCCCAGATAAACACTGAAAGGTATGTGAACTAAAAATTTTTTAATATTTGCTGCATCAGATTTACCTATATTTAGCCGCAGGTATATAATTATCAAACTTGCAGCTAGAAGCAGCATAATTGCCAGTGAAAGAAATACCGCCTCATAATGCCAGGCAAATATCCAGCCAATATTAAACAGGCTTGAAGCAAAAAAGAATATACCTATTTTTTCAATAAATTGCCCGTTAACCCCTTTAATAGAAATTACAATCTGGTATATTATGAATACGCCAAGCAAAATATAAATAATGCCCCAGATAGAAAAAGTTAGGCCAGCTGGGACAAAAAGGTTGGGATACAGGTCTGAAAGCTCTCCAGTGGTTTTATTGTTTATTGGCAGGATATTGGCCAGCGCATTAACTACAATTACGCCCAGAAAACCAACCAGGTTCAAAAAAGATAAAAAAATTCTTAATGGTTTATTTTCCACATTTCCCCCTTAGGCTAAAGATTTAATGTCCTTATAATTATAATATAACCTAAAACAATTGCACAATTATAAATTTATTTAAATTAGTAAAGCTACATTTACAGCAGGAGTAAAAAATAATAGAATTAAAGAAACCAAAATTAATAATTTGAGGAGTTTTAAATGACTTGCCCGGAACTCGATCTAAGCAATAAAGTCTCAGTTATCACTGGGGGAACAAGTGGCATAGGACTAGCTATAGCCAAAACTTTCATAGAGCATCACTCTGATGCCGCAATAATTGGTAGAGATAAAAAAAAGGGGAAAGCTGTCTCAGAGCAACTTGATAAAATAGGCGATGCTAAATGTATATTTTATCAATGCGATGTGGGAAAACCTGGGAAAGTTAAAAATACCTGCAATAAAATTTTAGAAAAATTTTCAAAAGCAGATATTCTTGTGCTAAATGCAGGTACAGAATTTACTGAACCTATTAGCGAAACCGAAATAGATAATTGGGAAAGGGTAATAAGCGTAAATTTAGGCGGACCCTTTTATTTTATAAAATACCTTATAAGCTCAATGATAAGCAGGGAAAAAGGAAATATTATTATTATTTCCTCGGTAGCTTCCCTTACCGGGGCAGGAGGCGGCATGCATTATGCAGCTTCAAAAGCAGGCCTTAGGGGAATTGCTGGCAGGATAAATTATAAGTTGCTTTCAAAAGGAATAAGGGCAAATGTTATAAGTCCCGGTGTTATAGACACTCCTATGCTCAGAAAGAAATATCCTGATAACCAAAAGGTGAATAAAATGTTAGCATCCCAGATCCCTCTAGGCAGGATAGGGGCTCCCAAGGATATTGCTAATCTGGCCTTATTCTTAGCCTCAGATATCTCTGAATATATATGCGGCCAAGACATTTTTGTTGATGGGGGCAGGACTTTTTTTAGAAAGCCAAAAGGGTCTTTATAGGGTCAAAGAAAAAAAGATTAGGAAACTTGTTGCTTTAATTATTTAATGTTTGGCCATCTTTTTTTCTTCATGCATCATATTATCTGCAATCCTTATAAAAGTGTTGGCAGCCATGCCTACACTGTACTGGCTTAGCCCTATGCTCAGGGAAGTTCCCGGGGCGTCCAGCCTATTGTATTTTTCCAATATCCTGTTTGCAACTTCTGTTGTCTTTTCCCTGTCTGCATCTACTAAAATAACCGCAAACTCATCCCCTCCATACCTTGCCACATAATCAATCCCATCCCTAATGCTTTCCTTTAACACCTTGACTGCCTTCTTAAGCAACCAATCCCCTTTAAGGTGTCCATATGAATCATTAAACGCTTTAAAATTATCTATATCCAGCATTAGAAGGCTTATGGTAGCGGCCAAACCTTTTAATTTCTTTATATAAAGAAAAGTAAAAATACCTCTGGTTATGTATTCCAGTTAGAAAATCCTTAATAGACTGGTCATTTAATGTTTCAATCAGCTTTTTGTATTCTGTAACATTTTTAAACATCACAAGATTACCTAAGAAACCACTGTTTTTTTAATAGATGAAATTTTGACTTCATAGTTTTTCTTATCTTGCCCTACAAGCAAAGACAATTCTGCCTTTAAAGGTTTTTTAACTACTTTCTTTAAAAAGGCCGAAATTTGAAATGCTGTATCTTTGTTTTCTGAGTTTGCTAAAATAAAATCTTTAATTTCTTTTAAGCTTGGTTTCTTTCTTTGGAGCAATTGTAAAAATGAATCATTTATAAAATAGACCTTGCCTTACCTATCAACAATCAGGATTAAGTCCTCAGGGCGTTGAGCAAATTTAAAAAAATTCTCTATTAAAACTTACTTTCCGCAAGTTAAAAACGTAAAAATCCTGAATTAATTTCTGCTACATT
>CAYREF010000024.1:0-28003 GCA_964423265.1 uncultured Actinomycetota bacterium | reverse complement strand
TTTTAAACAGGTATTTTGGGGTAAATAAGAGGTTAAAAAGGAAAATAGCAGAAATTCAATAATTTAATATTGACAATTATTATATAAAGGTTTATATTTCTATAAACAAAACGCCATTAAGTTTTTATGAAACTTAGTGGCGTTTTAAAATATTCAAAGAGGGCAGGTTGCCCCTTTTTGTTTTTTATGAGTCCAGTATCTTTTCTACTTCTTCTTTGTCCAGATCCATTATATACGGTATGCCAGATACTTCAGCTGATTCCCTGGTTAATGAAGCTATGTCGTTTCTGTCTATAAGGTTTAAATTAAACTTCCTAGCTCCGCACATTAGCTGCCTTAATCCTTGTTCTAGTCTTCTGAAGTAGGAATAAAGGCCAATTGCTGAACCTGGGATTTTCTCTGCTTTTTGATTGAATTCTTTCCTAAGATCTGTAACTTCTACAAAAATTGCTTCAAGGTCATTCCCGTATTTTCCAATAGATTTAGGTATTTTACCGCTATTTATTTTTCCTTCAATGGTTTTACCCACCATTGTGGCAGTTATTGGGGAACGTGCCATGCCTATTAACTTAAAGTATGGAGACCCCAATGAAAGAGCTTTAAATAATTGATCTTCCAGGGTAAAGCCGCCGGCAATTGCCATATCCGGAACATAGCTGCCTTTTTGCTCTAATTTCTTAGCATAGGTATATGCCAGGCACTGGATATAAACAGTAGGAATTCCCCATTCATTCATCATTCTCCAGGGGCTCATACCGGTACCACCGCCTGCGCCGTCAATTGTAACCAAGTCAATTTCTGCTTCTGAGGCAAATTTTATAGCTTTTGCCAGATCGGTAGGCCTGTAAGCTCCTGTTTTAAGGAATATGTGCTTTGCACCTGCTTTTCTCAGGTGTTCAACGGTTTCCAAGAATTCCTGTTTTTTTACCATTCCAACTCTTGAGTGTCTTTCAAATTCTTTAAAATCGCCATGCTTGAATGCTTTTTGTATATCAGGATCTAGCGGATCAGGCAACACTATGTAACCCCTCTTCTTAATTTCAATAGCTCTTTCAAGGTCACTTATTTTTATCTCTCCGCCAATGTCTTTTGCGCCCTGGCCCCATTTAAGTTCTACTATTTCTACTCCCAGTTCTTTTATGGCGTACTCTAAAACATTAAACCTTGCGTCTTCAACATTTGTCTGTACTGCAATTCCGCCATATCCATCTTGACTCCACTCATTATAAAGCTGAACTCTTCTTTTCATTTCTGGAGAGTCAATTACCTTGTTATTCGAATCGAAAGTAGATTTTGGGTCAATTCCGCAAACATTTTCACCAATAGTCAAAATTACCCCGCTGATTGCTGAACCAATTGCTAATCCATCCCAGTTTTTTCTAGCAATATCTGTTGAACCAAGGCCAGGTATAATGAAAGGAAGCTTTAATTTCAGATCCTTGTTTTTACCAATGGAAGTTTCTATATTAACATTGGTAAAAATAGCCTTGTCGCTGTCTTCTTCAATCCCCTTGGTGCCAAAAGCTGTTCCCATAATATTAAAATGGGAGTAGTCAATAGGATAATCTTTCTGGGATGCTGCGGTAATATCGCCAAAAGGTTGGGGATAGATAACTTCTGCACCCCGATAAGCAGATTTTCCTATTTCACATAGTCCCAGGCAACCTTCAATACAGGTGGCGCACATGCCACTAAAGGGACTGATATTATCACCATACAGATTCTTAGTGCCCGTTGCAGAGGAAGCATTAATCTTAGAATAAGTCATTATGCACACTCCTTTGTAAATTACAAAAAAATTGGTAAAATAAGTCCTCTTGCCAAAGGCAGCCATGCCTTTAATGTGTGCATCATTGCGTAAAGTGGGCACCATTGCCCTAATATGCAATTTTACATATTATAAATAGTGAATGTATAATATAAAGGGTTTTTTAAAAAGTCAAATTTAATTAGTGATTGGGATGGATGAAAAAAAAATTTTACTAATAGATGGCAATAATTTAGCCTATCGGGCATTTTATGCATTGCCTGATACCATAGCTACATCTTCAGGCACCAGGACTAATGCTGTGCTGGGTTTTACCAGTATGCTTTTAAAGCTGATTGATGAAGAGAAGCCGGAAAGCATAATTTGTGCTTTTGACAGTAAGGGACCTACTTTCAGGCATGACATGTATAAGGAATATAAGATGCATAGAAAAAAAATGCCTGAAGAGCTTGCTAGGCAGCTTCCTCTTATTAAAGAGGTGTTAAAAGTGTTTAATATTTTATGTTTGGAAAAGCCTGGATATGAGGCGGATGATATTATTGCAACTATAGTAAAAGCTGTTTACGAAAAGTTTAATGATATTTATATAATTACAGGAGATAAGGATATATTGCAGTTGGTATCAGATAAAGTAAGGGTAATAGCCAACAAGAAGGGAATTACCGATACAGTAATTTATGATGAGGAAAAAGTCAGGGGAAAATATGGTGTGGGGCCAGAAAAGATCAAGGATTTACTGGCACTGATTGGAGACAGTTCTGACAATATTCCGGGAATCTCAGGCATAGGCCCTAAAACGGCTGAAAAGCTGTTAAAAGAGTATGAAAGCCTGGATGATATTTTTAAAAATATTGACAATATAGGAAGTAAACGGATAAAGAATCTATTGAAGGGCAAAGAAGATCTGGCTAAGAGAAGCTTAAAGCTTACCGAATTAAAATTGGACCAGGATTTAAATGTCGGCGAGGTGCTAGAAGAGAGTTTCAGGGATATAGATTTAACCGAAGTGAGGGATTTGTTTCACAGTCTGGAGTTTAGGAATTTATATAAGAAATTAGAAAAAATTGAGTTAAGTACCAAAAAAAGCAAGGAAAAGGAAAAATTTAAAACAAGAGTCAAGCTTACGAAATTGAGAGAGGACATAGATTCTTTTGAAGATGAGTTAGAAAAAAAATTATATTTGTTTTTAGGTGGAATGGGGCAACCCTTTCTATTGCTATGGCCCGGAAAAAAGAATGTATATTATGTAAGCGATGAAGATACGGGGAGGTTGAAAAACCAGCTTACCCCTTTTCTGGAGGATAGGGATATTGTTAAGTCTGGCTATGATTTTAAGGCTATATACAAGTTTTTAAAGGATAATGGAATAAATATGGGGGGCACAGTTGTTGATTACAAGATATTGTACTTGCTTTTATTCCATCAAATAACAGATATAAGCATTGATGATTTAATCCTTAATTTATTAAATACTGAAATTGGGGATGAGAGAAAACAGGAAGAAAATGCTCAACTGGAGCTTTCTTTTGAATCCCAGGTTGATAAAGGGTTAAAAAAGATAAGCCTGTATAGTCATATAGAAGGCATTTTGCTGGAAAGGATAAAAGAGGAAGGACTAGAAAGGGTTTACAGTGAAATTGAGGAGCCGCTAATAAAAGTACTTGCCTACATGGAACATAAAGGGGTATATGTTGATGAAAACTATTTAAGGAATCTAATAAGTGAATATGAGAAAAATATCAAAACACTGGAGACACAAATATATGATATAAGCGGGGAGGTTTTTAATATAAATTCACCTCAGCAGCTTGCCAATATTTTATATGAGAAATTAGGTCTTCCTCCTACTAAAAAAACTAAAACCGGTTATTCAACTGATGCCAGTTCCTTGTATTCCATAAAGCATCTTTCCCCGGTAGTTGAAAAGGTGCTGGATTACAGGGAAAAAACTAAGTTGAAGAACACTTATATTGATGTATTGCCCAAATTAATTGATCACAAAGATGGAAGGATCCATGCTACCTACAACCAGATGGGGACTACTACCGGAAGAATTAGCAGCAGCGAGCCAAATTTACAGAATATTCCGGTTCGTACTGAGCTGGGCCGTAAGATAAGAAAGGCATTTATTCCTGGTGAGGGCTATGACTTGATACTGGCTGCTGATTATTCACAAATTGAGTTAAGGATACTGGCCCATTTGTCCAATGACCGGAATTTGATAAGAGCTTTTAACAGGGGTGAAGATATACACTCAAGGACTGCTTCTGAAATTTTTAATGTTGATTATAAAGATGTAAGTAAAGATCTTAGGAGGAAAGCTAAAGCAATTAATTTCGGTATAATTTATGGAATGACCAAATACGGCTTAAAAAGCAGGCTGCAGATTTCTGAAGAAGAAGCCATGCTGTATATTGAGAAATATTTCAGCCGTTATCCGAAGGTGAGCAAATATATAGAGGGGCTAAAAAAAGAGGCATACAGAAATGGCTATACGACCACCATTTTTGGAAGAAAAAGAATTATAAAGGAAATTGGGAGCAGCAATATAAGGTTGAGAAATTTAGGAGAGAGGCTGGCAGTAAATACTCCCATCCAGGGTAGCGCAGCTGATATCATGAAATTATCTACTGTATTATTATTTAACAGGCTCCAGGAAACTGGAATAGATAGTAATATAATTCTCCACGTGCATGATGAGCTGGTGCTGGAGCTTAAGAAAAAAGACCTTGAAAAAGTAACGGAATTAGTAAAAAATACAATGGAGGATTGTATTAAACTCAGGGTTAAATTAAAGGTAGATATAAAAACTGGGCAAAATTGGTATATTTAAAAAAAATATCTTATAATTATTAACCTGTAAATATTGATAATTTTTCAATACCGTGATATTCTTTTTGACTATCAAAAGGAAGGGTGGTTTTTAACTATATGTTTAAAGAAAATTTTGAAGAAAATATAACTGACGATAATTACATGGTGGAGGATGAGAATGGACAATTAGTCCCCAACTATGATTTAACTATCATTGATTTTAATGAAGGGGACATATTAAAAGGAAGAGTTGTAAAGATTGACAATGATGAGGTTTTAGTGGATATAGGTTTTAAGTCTGAGGGGGTCATACCCTTATCGGAGCTTTCAATAAGGAATGGTGTAAAGCCTCAGGAAGAACTTAAAGTCGATGATATAGTAGAGATAATGGTACTGCAGAAGGAAGATCAGGACGGAAGGTTGCTCCTATCCAAGAAAAGAGCGGAAATAGAAAAGAATTTTGACATTATTGAAGAAACTTATAAAAACCAGGGCACCATAGAAGGGGAAGTTATAGAACATGTAAAGGGTGGCCTGATTTTAGATATAGGACTTAGAGGGTTCTTGCCGGCATCCCTTATAGATGTAAGGAAAACCAAAGAGCTTGCTTCTTATATTGGCGAAAAATGCAGATGCAAAATAATAGAGGTTGACAGGCACAGGAATAATGTAGTCCTTTCTAGAAAAGCAATAATTGAGGATGAGAGAAAAGAGCAGAGAAAAGAAGTGCTTGAAAGTATTGAAGTCGGGCAGATCAGAGAAGGAGTAATAACAAGCATAGCGGATTTTGGAGCTTTTGTAGACGTAAGTGGAGTAGACGGATTAATCCATATATCGGAGCTTTCATGGAATCATGTAAAACACCCTTCAGAGGTAGTCAATGTTAATGATGAAGTAAATGTGGAAATACTTGATATTGATTATAAGAAGCAGAGGCTGTCATTAGGCTTAAAGCAGACCCAGAAAGATCCTTGGATGGAAAAAATTAAAAAATATTCCGTGAAGGATATTGTTAAGGGTAAAGTTACAAGAATTGTAAAGTTTGGCTTGTTTGTCCAGATAGAAGAAGGTATGGAAGGCTTAGTCCATATTTCTGAGTTAAGTAATAAGCCTATAAAAAAGCCAAGCGACGTAGCTAAGATAGGCGATGAATTGATAGTTAGAATAATTGACATAGATTTCGATAAGAGGAGAATGGCTTTCAGCGTAAAGCAGGTTACAGAACCCGAGGAAGACCAGGAAGAAGAAAAAGAAGAACAGGAAGAAAAGAGTAAGAAGGAAAAGAAAAAGAAAGCAGTAGAGAAGAAAAAAAAGGAAATAGAAAAAAACCTGGAAGGTGTATCTCCGGAAGAAAAAGAAGCAGCTATACAGAAACTGCTTAAAGAGATGAAAGATGAAGCAAATTTAGACTAGCTTTAGTAGTAGGTTATCTAATTATACTATATTTTAAGCCAAATCATTTCAACTACACTTAATTGATTTTTGCTAGTATTTCTATTATTTTAATGGTGTATCATTTTAGATATTTTAGGGGGAAAAATTAAGGTAATTGGTATTGTAGGCCGTATCGGGTCAGGCAAAACAACCGTTGCAGATATTATTTGCAGGCTAGAAGATAACTGTTTGGCTATAGATGTTGATAAGCTTGCAAAGGGTATCTATAAGAAAGATGAGAGGGTTATCAAAGAAATTAAAAGCACTTTCGGTGAAGAAGTTTTTGGCAATGGGAGTTTGGCCTTTGGGTTATTGGCAAAAAAGGTTTTCAGTGATCCCAGGGAGCTTAACAAGCTAAATAGAATCATGTTCCCCTTGATAAGGAATGAAATCAAGAATGTGATCGATGCTAACCGGGAAAAATATTTAATTGTCATTGATGCGGCAGTCTTGTTTGACTGCAAGCTCGACTTATTATGTGATTATATAATACATGTGAAGGTAGATAAGAGGAAAAGGAAAAAATTTTTAAAGGGAAAGGGCTTGCCGGAGGAAGAGGCTAAGCTAAGAATTACCGGGCAGAAGATAAAGATAAACCATAATCTTGTGAATTTTGAAATAATAAATAATGCTAGCATTGATAGTCTTAAGGCAAAAACAGAGCAGGCTTTAGGCCAGATTGATAAGGAGTGAAGCTTAGATGCCAGGAGACAGCTTTAAAATTGTTTCAAATTATACGCCGCAGGGTGACCAGGGAAAGGCCATTAAGAAATTAACTGAAGGCCTTAAAAAAAATTACAACCACCAGAGCCTTTTGGGGGTGACCGGGTCCGGAAAAACCTATACCATTGCTAATGTAATAAAAAATGTACAGATGCCTACCCTGGTTATAGCTCCAAACAAAACACTGGCGGCGCAGCTATGTAATGAGTTTAAAGAATTTTTTCCCGGTAATGCTGTGGAATATTTTGTCTCTTATTATGATTATTACCAGCCAGAAGCTTATATACCCAGCAAAGACATGTATATTGAAAAAGACACTTCCATAAATGAAGAAATTGAAAAGCTGAGGTTATCTTCTACAAACTCACTGTATACTAGGAAAGATGTAATTGTGGTGGCCAGTGTTTCCTGTATTTACGGCCTGGGATCTCCTTCTGAGTACGGAAAGCAGAGGATTGTTTTAAGGAAAGGACAAGAATACCCCAGGGGCAGTTTGATAAAGAAACTTATAAACATTAGGTATGAGCGCAATGACTATGATTTTACTAATGGAAAGTTTAGGGTAAAAGGGGATACTGTAGAAATATATCCTGCTTATCAGGACCAGGCTGTAAGGGTTCAGTATTTTGGTGATGAAATTGAGAGGGTTACAGAGTTTGATCCGGTTTCAGGCGAGATGTATGAGGAAAAAGATGTAATAATTATTTCACCCGCTACTCATTTTTTAACTACTATGGAATGGGTTGAAAGGGCTTTGGAAAGCATTGAAGAAGAACTTGAAGAAAGGCTAAAATTTTTAAAAAGGGAGGGAAAGCTTTTAGAGGCCCAGAGGCTGGAATCCAGGACCAGATATGATATGGAAATGATAGCAGAGCTTGGATTCTGCAGTGGAATTGAGAATTATTCCCGCCACATTTTAGGGAGGAAGCCAGGGGAAACCCCCAGCACATTACTGGATTTTTTCCCTGATAATTATTTAACCATTATAGATGAATCCCACATAACTATCCCCCAGATAAGGGGAATGTATGAAGGTGACAGGTCAAGGAAGCAGACCCTTGTTGATTACGGATTCAGGCTTCCCTCCGCCCTTGATAACAGGCCGTTGAGGTTTGAAGAATTTGAGAAAAAAACAGACTATACCATTTTTACTTCTGCAACTCCGGGACCATATGAAAGGTCTGTAAGCAAGCAAATTGTTGAGCAGATAATTAGACCTACCGGGCTTATAGACCCGCAAATTGAAGTAAAGGGCACTAAAGGACAGATTGATGATTTGATTGGAGAAATAAGGGGGAGGGTTAAAGCTGGAGAAAGAGTTCTAGTTACTACCCTAACTAAAAGGATGGCAGAGGATCTTGCTGATTACCTGGCAAACCAGGGAATAAAAGTAAGGTACCTGCATTCTACAATTGATACTATTGAGAGGATTGAAATATTGAGGGGTTTAAGGTCGGGTGAATTTGATGTCCTGGTGGGAATTAACCTGCTAAGGGAAGGGCTGGATTTACCGGAAGTGTCACTGGTTGCTATACTGGATGCTGATAAAGAAGGATTCTTGAGGTCAGAAATTTCTTTAATACAGACCATAGGAAGGGCAGCACGGAATGTAAACGGCAAGGTAATAATGTATGCAGACCATATGACTAGAGCCCTAGAAAATGCAATTGGTGAGACTAACAGGCGGCGTAAGATACAAATTGAATATAACAAAAAGAATAATATAACTCCCACTACTATTACTAAGAATATTACAGATATTCTCAAAGCAAGCGGTATAAGATCCAAAAGCAAGCAAAAAGAAGACTTTAAAATAGGGGAGAAAAAGATAAAATATAATGAGTCCAAAATTTTAGACATGGACCCTTCCAAAATTGCAAATATCCTTGTGGGGCTGGAAGAGGAGATGAACCTGGCAGCCAAGGAAATGAGGTTTGAGGAGGCTGCTGCTATCAGGGATGAAATTAAGAGAATTAAAAAAATTAGCAATATTGAGGTTTCCAAGTAATGAAATCTGAAATTTTTATAAAAGGTGCAAGAGAGCACAACTTAAAAAATATAAATTTAAGGATTCCCAGGGAAAAATTTATTGTATTTACAGGGGTTAGCGGGTCCGGCAAATCTTCCCTGGCCTTTGATACCATATATGCAGAAGGGCAGAGAAGATATGTTGAGTCCCTGTCTTCCTATGCAAGGCAATTTTTAGGGCAGATGGAAAAACCGGACGTAGATTTGATTGAAGGCTTATCGCCTGCGGTATCCATCAACCAGAAAGGGGTATCTAAGAATCCCAGATCCACCGTGGGAACTATTACTGAAATATATGATTACTTGCGGGTACTGTATGCACAAATAGGGAAGCCTTACTGCTATAATTGCGGTAAGCCTGTTACTAAACAGACAGTAGACCAGATAGTAGAAAGGATACTGGAACTCCCCCGGGGGACGAAATTTATGGTATTGGCCCCTATTATAAGGGGAAGGAAGGGCGAGTACTCAAAAACATTTGAAAATGTTAAAAAGGATGGCTATATACGGGTAAGGGTGGATGGAAATATTTATGAGCTGGATGAAAACTTCAACCTTAATCTTGATAAAAACAAGAAACATGATATCGAAATAGTGGTGGACAGGCTTAAGCTAAAGGAGGGCATAGAAAAACGCTTAACTGAGGATATCGAGGCTTCTCTCAAGGAGAGTGGAGGTATAGTCTATATCTACAACGTTGATAGCGGCCAGGTAACTACATTTTCTGAAAATTTCTGTTGCACAGATTGTGGGATTGATTTTGAAGAGCTTACTCCCAGGATGTTTTCCTTTAACAGCCCTTACGGGGCATGCAAGGCATGCAGTGGTCTGGGTTTTAAAAAGGAAGTGGATCCTATGCTTATAATTGAAAACCCCCGGGAAAGCATCAATGGAGGTGCCATCCCTTTTATAAATATGAATTATTCCAATTATTATTCACAGGTTATGCGTAGCCTGGCCGAGGAATATGGTTTTGATTTGGATAAGCCTTTCAAGGACCTGGATAATGATACCAAGAATTTAATTCTTTACGGCACCAACGGTAGGAGGATAAAGGTTAGTTATAGGACCCGGAAGGGTAAATTCAGGTATTATAATATGAAGTTTGAGGGTATTGCTAATAATATAAGTAGGCGTTACCTGGAAGCAGATTCGGAGTACCAGAGAGATAAGTTTGACCGGATGATGAGCAGCAAGCCCTGCAGGAATTGCGGGGGCAGGAGGTTGAGGCCTGAAAGCTTGGCGGTAAGGATTGCAGATAAGTCCATAGCGGATTTTTGTGAATTGACCATCGACGAAGGTATTGAGTGGCTGCATGCATTAAGGTTGAATGACAGGGACAGGCTAATCGGAAAACGGCTTATAAAAGAAATTAACGAGAGAATGAAGTTCTTAAAAGATGTGGGATTGGGTTATTTAACTCTGAGCAGGGAAGCAAGAACTCTTTCCGGGGGAGAATCCCAAAGGATTAGGCTGGCTACCCAGATAGGCTCCGGGCTGGTAGGGGTATTATATATTCTGGATGAGCCCAGTATTGGGCTGCACCAGAGGGATAATAAAAAGCTAATAGATGCTTTAAAGAGGTTAAGGGATCTTGGCAATACTATTATAGTTATAGAGCATGATGAAGAAACTATTAGACAGGCGGATCGTATAGTGGATATTGGCCCTGGAGCAGGAGTGCATGGGGGAAATATTGTATTTAATGGAAAGCTGGAAGATATTTATAATTGCAGCAAATCCATGACCGGAAAATATTTGAAGGGTGAAAAGGTAATACCATTGCCCAAAACCAGAAGGAAAGGCAATGGCAAGTCTATTATACTCAGAGGGGCGTGCGAGCATAATTTAAAGAATATAGATGTAGCTGTACCTTTGGGCAAGTTCATAGCAATAACCGGGGTTTCTGGGTCCGGTAAAAGCACCCTTTTAAATGAAACCCTTTACCCCTCCCTTTCCAATGTATTGATGAATACCAATTACGGCTGTGGCAAGCATGATTACATTGAAAATTATGATAACTTGGACAAGGTAATTGTAATAGACCAGTCTCCGATTGGAAGAACTCCCAGGTCAAACCCTGCTACCTATACGGGAGTTTTTACCTATGTCCGGGAACTATTTGCAAAGACTATTGAAGCCAGGATGAGGGGCTATAAGCCAGGCAGGTTCAGCTTCAACCTGAGGGGTGGGAGGTGTGAAGCCTGCAAGGGTGACGGGGTAGACAAGATTGAGATGCATTTTTTACCCGACATTTATGTAACTTGTGATGTCTGCAAGGGAAAGAGGTATAACAGGGAAACGCTTGAAATAAAGTATAAAGGTAAAAACATAAGTGATGTGCTTAACATGACTATAGAAGAGGCTATGGCCTTTTTTGAAAACATACCCAAGATTTATAGGAAATTAAAAGTTATAAGCGATGTAGGATTAGGGTATATAGAATTAGGACAATCTTCTACCACTTTATCGGGGGGAGAAGCCCAGAGGGTTAAGCTTTCTACAGAACTTTCCAAAAGGAGTACCGGCAACACCTTATATCTTCTTGACGAGCCTACCACAGGATTACATTTTGATGATATAAACAAGCTTCTGGGGGTTTTAAATAAATTAGTTGATGCTGGCAATACGGTTATGGTTATTGAGCATAACCTTGATGTCATAAAAACAGCTGACCATATAATTGATTTAGGACCAGAGGGCGGCCATGCTGGTGGAAGAATTATAGCTGAAGGTTCTCCGGAAGAAGTTGCCCAGAACGAGGACTCTTATACAGGTAAATTCCTGGTAAGATATGGCAAATGCAATTTAGAAAAACAGAGGGCATAGGCGTGGAAAGAGAAAAGGTAAAAGAATATTTAAACATACTTCCCCACAGGGAAGGTGTTTACATTTTTAAAAACAAGAAGGATAAAATCATCTATATAGGGAAAGCAAAGGATTTAAACAAGAGGATAAGGAGCTATTTTCAAAACAAGAAGAATTATGGACTGCAGGATTATAAAACAAACTTATTTTTTGAAAAAATAAACAAGATAGATTATATAGTAACTGACAGTGAAGTTGAAGCATTAATACTTGAAAGCAATTTAATAAAAAAAAACAGGCCCCAATATAATGTAGAGCTTAAAGATGATAAATCTTATCCCTTTATTATTATTACGGAAAAAGAAAATTTCCCCAGAGTTTTTTTGACCAGAAACAGGAATATAAGGGGGGCTAAGTATTTTGGTCCCTATACAAATGTTAGGGCAGCCAGGAAAGTTCTGGAAGTGCTGAGAAAAACATTTAAGATAAGGGACTGTAAAAAAAGCAGACCTGGCAAGGGCAAAAATATTCCCTGCCTAAACTATCATATTAATTTATGCAGCGCGCCATGCGTGCAAAGGATAAGCAGGGAAGAATACAAGGAAAACATAGAATATGTAAGCATGTTCCTGAAAGGAAAGGATAGCTCAATTAGAAAAAAGCTTCTGACGGATATCAAAAAGTTATCCAAGCAGGAAAAGTTTGAAGACGCTGCAGTGCTAAGGGAAAAACTGGAAAGCATCAGCAAGCTTTACCAGAGCCAGAAAATAGTTATAGGGGGCGAAAATACCTGGGATGTCCTTGGGTTTAGCAAGAAAGGGGATATGTCTGCGGTAAGCTATTTCTCTTACCGCAATGGGGAATTGGCGGTAGTTAACAATTTTTTAATTGAAAATGTAGATTATATGGAAGTGCCAGAGATTATTTACAGCTTTATAATGAAATATTATAAAGACATAAATAATATGCCTTCAATTATTTATATTCCCGAAGGCATTCCTGAAATTAATAGCTTGGAAGAATGGATTAAAGAAGAAAAGGGTAGGAAAATAAAGATTAAAGTTCCAAAGTCGGGGGACAAGAAAAATATAATGGAGATGGCAGCCAGAAATGCCAGCCTGTATATTGACAAGAAAAGGTTTGAAAAAGATACTGGCCACAGTGATGCATACAAGGGTTTAATAAAGCTACAAAAAATTCTAGGTCTAAACAATATACCAAGGAGAATGGAATGCTATGATATTTCGAATTTAGGCCATTCTTTTCCAGTAGGGTCCATGGTGGTTTTTGAAGATGGAGCCCCCTTGAAAAAAAACTACAGGCACTTTAAAGTAAAGGAGGTGCCTGGACAGGATGATTACAGGATGATAGAAGAAGTGCTCTCAAGGAGACTTAAGTATCTTGAAGGGGCTAGCCTTGATATCGAAAACAGTTTTTACATAAAGCCTGGTTTAATAATTATTGACGGCGGAAAAGGCCAGTTTAGCACAGCAAGCAGGCTGCTGGAAGACAGGGGATTGGATGATATTGATTTAATTAGTATTGCGAAGAAAGAGGAAAAAATATTTTGCACAAAATATTTGCAGGGGATAAGATTGAATTTAGATGAAAATTACATGCGAACAATTATTAAAATTAGGGATGAGGCGCACCGGTTTGCAGTTAGTTATCATAAAAAGATTAGGGGTAAATACATGACGGCTTCTTTGCTGGATAGTATCAAGGGCATAGGGGAAAAGAAAAAAAGTTATATAATGCAGACAATTAAAGGAATAAATGAGCTAAGGAATAGCTCCATAGAAGAATTAATGAATATTAAGGGGATTAGCTATAGGGATGCTAAAAATATTTATAATTTTCTCCATAAATAGGGGCAGGTGTTTTTATTGCTCAGGTGGCTTCTAGATTGGGTTATAATGACATTTTCAATTGCAGTTGCCTCTTATTTTTTACCTTTTATACATATAACCGGGGATACAGTAGGGGATAAATTCCTGATCGCTTTTTTGGCAGGGCTGCTTTTAGGCCTATTTAATACTTTTATAAAGCCTATTGTAAAAATACTGTCTCTTCCTATAAATATCTTAACTTTAGGCTTATTTAATATTATTATTAATGCAGGAATGTTATGGGCGGTTGATTATTTTATAAAAGGTCTTAAGGTTACCGGCTTTTGGGGTTATGTCTGGAGCTCATTGGTTATTAGTATAATAAGCATAGTGTTAGCTAAAATAATATATTATGAAAGAAGAAACAGAGAAAAAACAAAATAAGTATGGCATCAAACTTATAATAATTACAGGCCTGTCCGGAGCTGGAAAGACAGAAGCATTAAATTATTTTGAGGATGCAGGCTATTACTGCATTGACAATTTACCCGCTAACTTGCTCTTAAGCATTATAGATTTTTTCTCTGCCAAGAATAAGAAGGTTAAAAAGATCGCTATTGCCATTGATCTAAGAAGCGGATTTTTCTTTGATGAAATTTACCAGTCTGTGGATAAGTTGAAAGAAAGGGGAGTAGATTGCAGGATACTTTTCCTGGAGGCTTCAAAGAATATACTCATGAAGAGGTATTCCCTTACTAGAAGAAAGCATCCTTTAGTGGAAAATGGCGATATTGGCAGCGGTATAGAAAAAGAAATAGAGAAGATGTACAATCTGAGGGAAATTTCGGATGTGATTATAGATACTACCTTGCTCAACCCGAAAGAACTCAGAATAACTATATCGGATAGGATGATGAGCAAGTCAGAAAAAAGCAAGCTATTACAGATAGCAGTGGTCTCTTTTGGCTATAAATTCGGTTTGCCTGAAAATGTTGATTTGGTCATTGATGTTAGGTTTCTCCCCAACCCCTTTTATAATAAAGCCTTGAAGGCTTTAAACGGCCGGAACAGGGAGGTGGTAGACTTTGTTTTATCCAGGGAGGAAACCAAGAAATTTTTAAGGTTGTTTGAAAAGATGCTAGATTTCCTGGTACCTAATTATATTGCTGAAGGTAAGAGCTATCTGGGTATTGGAATTGGCTGTACCGGGGGCAAGCACCGGTCAGTGGTTTTGTCTGAAAAAATATATGATTACCTAAAGTTAAAAGGGTATTTAGTAAAAATATCTCATAGAGACATAGAAAAAGAATAGTAAAATATTAATTGTTTTTTAAAATTAATGAATTACTATATAATTTTTTTAAATAGTTAAAAATATCTTTTAAATTTGCAGTAAATTTGCTAAAATTTCCTAATTTGCTTACAAGGGCAAAACGATGGAGTGTATTATAAAAAGGAGATAAGGAGGAATAATGTCAATAAAGGTTGGAATTAATGGATTTGGAAGGATAGGAAGGCAAACGTTTAGGGCTGCTTTGAAATATGATAAACAAAAAGAAGTGGACTTTGTGGCAATCAATGATTTAACTGACGCTTCTACGCTTGCTCATCTTATAAAATATGATTCTGTTTATGGGGTTTTGGATGAAGAAGTTAGAACAGAGGGAGATTCTCTGGTTGTAGGCGACAGGAAAATGAAGGTCCTCTCTGTAAAAGACCCGGCAGAGCTCCCATGGGGTGACATGGATGTAGGTATAGTGCTTGAATCAACTGGTATATTCAGAAAAAGAGAAGATGCCCAAAAGCATCTGGATGCAGGTGCAAAGAAAGTTATTGTTTCGGCACCCATGAAAGGGGAAGGAGCAGACATTACTTTGGTGTTAGGTGTTAACCAGGACTCATATGATAAAGAAAAACATAATATCATTTCTAATGCTTCCTGTACCACCAATGGTCTTGCACCAGTTTGTAAAGTAATAAATGATGCATTTGGAATTGAAAGTGGATTTATGACTACAGTCCATGCTTACACCAATGACCAGAAGCTGCTGGATTTGCCCCACAAGGATTTAAGGAGGGCAAGGGCTGCTGCCATGTCATCAATTCCTACTTCAACTGGCGCTGCAAAAGCAATTGGCTTGGTAATACCTGAACTAGATGGCAAACTTGATGGTCTTGCTTTAAGAATACCGGTACCTGTTGGCTCTATAATTGACCTGGTAATGAATTTAGGAGAAGATGCTTCAGAAGAAGAAATAAATGCGGCAGTTAAAGAAGCTTCAGAGCAACCAAATTTTGAAGGTATACTTAAGTATTCTGAGGAGCCCCTAGTTTCTGTGGATATAGTAGGTGATCCTTATTCATCAATTTTTGATGCTCCAAGCACTATGAAGAATGGAGATTTAGTTAAAGTTATGACTTGGTATGATAATGAATGGGCTTATTCTTCCAGGTGCTTTGATTTATTCAAATTTTTGATGAAATAAATAAAAAATAATAGTTTTAAAAATAACCGGGGCTTATGTCCCGGTTATTTAATTAAAAATAGGCGGTGGAAATGTTTAATAAAAAAACTATTGAAGATATTGATGTCAAGAGAAAAAAAGTAATAGTTAGGGTTGACTATAATGTGCCCCTGGACGAAAGCCAGAAGGTTACTGATAATACCAGGATAAAATTGTCATTGGATACTATAAAGTATTTAATGGATAATCAGGCAAAAATTATATTAATGTCCCATCTGGGAAGACCCAAAGGAAAAGTTGTAGAGGAATTAAGGCTTGACCCTGTAGCAAGGGAACTGGAAAAACTGATTGGAAGGAAAGTTAAAAAATTTAACCAGATATTTTCAGAAGAAATAAAAAATTATATAGACAATGAGATGGACTATGGGGATATTGTATTGTTGGAAAACCTAAGATTTAATCCTGGCGAGAAGTCAAATGATCCTGCTTTTTCTAAATCATTGGCTTCGCTGGCAGAAATTTATGTAAATGATGCATTCGGAGCGGCGCACCGGGCCCATGCTTCAGTTGCGGGTGTACCCAAACATTTACCGGCTGTGGCAGGTTTTCTACTGCACAATGAGATAAGTACGCTCAGTTCACTGCTCGAGTCTCCTAAAAGACCATTTTTAGCCATATTGGGAGGCAGTAAAGTTTCTGATAAGCTCCAGGTTATAAAAAATTTATTAAGTAAGGTAGACAGCCTTATGCTTGGTGGCGGCATGAGCTATACATTTTTTAAGGCTAAAGGGTTTGAGATAGGAAAATCCATTTGTGAAGAAGACCAGGTAGGCTATGCCAAAGAAATGCTTAAGCTGGCAGAAAAAAATAATGTCAATTTTTTACTACCCATAGACAATGTTATAGCTAGTGAGTATGACAAAGATGCGGATAAAAAAGTAGTGCCTGTACAATCTATTCCCATAGACTGGATGGGCCTGGATATAGGGGATAAAAGTTTAGAGCTATTTAAAAAAGAAATAGCAAAATCAGAAACAATTTTCTGGAATGGCCCGATGGGAGTATTTGAATGGGAAAAGTTTGAAAATGGAACAAAAAATATTGCCAAGGCTATTGCAAAAAGCTCTGCGGTAACTGCAATTGGAGGCGGGGATACCCTGGCGGCTATCAAAAAATATAATTTATCCGGTAAGTTTTCACATGTTTCTAGCGGTGGCGGAGCTTCAATGGAACTAATGGAAGGCAAGCAGCTACCAGGTGTTGCTGCATTAATGGATAAGTAGAAAAAAGAAAGGATGATTTTAATGAGAACCCCTTTTATTGCGGGTAATTGGAAAATGAATATGACCCATATAGAGGCAATTCAATTTTTTGATGATTTTAAATTTAAGTATGAGAATAAGAATAATTGCGAAGTTGCTTTTTGTCCGCCATTTACGGCTCTGAGGGCAGTGAGCACAGTAGTAGAAGGAGATGACATAGAGGCAAAATTAGGCGCACAAAATATGCATTTTGAGGAGAGTGGCGCTTATACGGGTGAAATTTCCCCTAAAATGCTTAAGGCCTTAAATGTGGAATATGTTATATTGGGCCATAGCGAAAGGCGAGAGATTTTTAATGAGGAAGATTCTGGTATCAATAAAAAAATAAAGGCTGCATTTGCCAATGGGCTGAAACCAATATTATGTATTGGGGAACAGCTTGAGATAAGGGAAAGCGGTGAGGAAGAAAAATATGTTTTAGGGCAGCTTGAGAATTGCCTGAAAGGTATAGCAGAACAGGATATAGTAAACCTTACCGTTGCTTATGAGCCAATATGGGCTATAGGTACAGGGAAAACTGCTACTGCTGAAGATGCAAATAATATGTGCGGCGCTATCAGGAAGAAATTAGGTGAACTTTACAGCAGGGATGCAGCAGAGAAAATAAGGATACAATACGGAGGCAGTGTTAAACCCCATAATATATCAGAGCTTATGGCTATGCCAGATATTGACGGAGCATTAGTTGGCGGAGCAAGCCTGGATGCCGATGATTTTATAGCTATTATTAATTATTAAGTTTTTTTCATAACCTTTTAGATAATTCATATAGGAAAGGTTGAAGGGATATTTTTGGTTAAAAAAGAGGTAAAAAAACCCGTCTGCTTAATTATTCTAGACGGTTGGGGTTTGTCTGAAAAAAAGCAGGGAAATGCAATTAATTTGGGTAAAACTCCAAATATAGACAGTTATTATGATATATATCCCAACACTAGGCTTAAAGCTTCTGGGGAAGCTGTAGGCCTGCCTGAGGGGCAGATGGGCAATTCTGAAGTGGGCCATCTTAATATTGGCTCTGGGAGAGTTGTTTACCAGGAATATACCAGGATAAATAAGGCTATAGAAGAAGGCACTTTTTTAAAAAATAAAGTCCTCAACCAGGCGGTCAAAGAAACAAATAAAAATAACAGCTCTCTCCATTTAATGGGCTTAGTTTCTGATGGTGGGGTGCATAGTCATTTAAACCACTTGAAAGCATTAATTGAGCTTGCTGAAAAAGGAGGGGTAAAGAACTTATATATTCATGCTTTCCTTGACGGAAGAGATGTCCCTCCCAGGAGCGCAGTGACTTATCTAGAAGAATTGAATAAGTTCTTATCTGCTCACGGTAATGTGGGAGAGATAGCTACAGTGAGCGGACGCTATTATGCAATGGACAGGGATAACCGCTGGGATAGGACTAAAAAAGCTTATGATGTCCTGGTTTACAGGAATGGAGAAGAGTTTGAGAGTGCAGAAAAACTGGTAGAAGCCTCTTATGAAAATGATATTGATGATGAATTTGTCATACCTGGTAAGGTTAAGGTTTCAGATGATGAGAAGGCCAAAATAAAGGATGGAGATTCTATAATATTTTTTAATTTTAGGCCCGACAGGGCAAGACAGCTTACCAGAGCTTTTATAAGCAAGGATTTTGATAAATTTGACAGGGGGGAAAGGCCTCCCACAGTATTTTTTGTCTGCATGACCCAGTATGATAAAAATTTTGATGCCCCCATAGCTTTCCCGCCTAAAAAGATTGCAAATACTTTGGGTGAAGTGCTCGCACTCCATAGTTTAAGGCAGTTGAGGATTGCAGAGACTGAAAAGTATGCCCATGTCACCTTCTTTTTTAATGGGGGGGTTGAAAAGCCTAATGAAGGGGAAGACAGGATACTTATACCCTCGCCTAAGGTGGCAACCTATAACCTAAAGCCGGAAATGAGTGCTTATGAGGTTACGGATACGGTAGTAAAAGAAATTGACGAACGATTATATGATGTAATAATTTTAAATTACGCTAACCCGGATATGGTAGGACATACAGGATTTTTAGATGCAGCTATAGCAGCTGTGGAAGTTGTTGATCAATGTGTTGGTAGGGTAGTAGATAAAATAAATGAAATAGGAGGAGTTGCATTAATTACTGCAGATCACGGCAATGCTGAGGAGATGGTTAACTTTAAGGGTGGGGGAACGATTACCAAACATTCAATTTCAATGGTTCCATTTATTGTGACAGATGATAAAATAGAGAATCTGAGAAAAATGAACAAAGGAAGGCAATGCATGTTGTGCGATATCGCACCCACTATCCTGGATTTCTTAAATATTTGGAAGCCAAAAGAAATGACAGGGATTTCCTTGTTGCCTGAAGATTATTAAAAATATTTTTATTATTAGCTTTTTTTGTTAAAATATGAGTTTGTTAAGAAAAAAAAGGAAGGTTTTATAGATGGGTTCAGTTTTATTGAATGCTTTGTATGGAATACATATAATGGCATGTCTTGGAGTTATCTTGTTTATTTTGCTTCATAGCGGAAAAGGGGGCGGAATTACAGGGTTGTTTTCAGGAATGGTTGAGACTTTTGACGGTTCCGGAATAGTGGAGAAAAACCTGGATAGGATAACTTTAGGATTGGGAATAGTGTTTGCCATAACAACAATATTGTTGTTTATATTATTGTAAATTCATAAGATTATCTAAGACAGAAAGGAGGTTGCTTAGGGAATAATCTCGTATAGTATTTTTGATAAAAGGAGGATAAATGACTAGAATTAGGAAGTTAAAGACTATAATTGCAATATTGGCAGCAGTTTCAATGGTTGTAGTTCTTTTTGCAGGCTGTGCACAAGAAGCAGAGCCAGTAGAAGAGGCAGTTGAAGAGGCAGAAGAGGCTGTTGAAGAAGCTGCAGAAGAGGCAGTTGAAGAGGCAGAAGAGACTGTTGAAGAGGCAGAAGAGGCTGTTGAAGAGGCAGAAGAGGAAGTAGAAGAAGCAGCAGGCCCAAAAGAAGGTGGAGAAATGAGGCTTTATATTCATGAGCCTGTATCACTCGATCCACCCAACAGTTACGAAAGTGAAGGTATCCAAGTTATAAGGCAGGTATGGGATGGATTAGTAAAATATGATCCTGAGACATTAGAGACACAACCTGCAATTGCTGATAGCTGGGATATTAGTGATGATGGTTTGGTATACACTTTTTATTTGAAAAAAGGTGTTAAATTCCATAGTGGAGATGAAGTAACAGCCGAGGATTTCATTTATGCTTGGACAAGGGCTGCGGCCCAAGAGACAGCTTCATACCTGGCATATCATCTAGCTCCAATAGTGGGTTATGATGAGCTTCAAGATGGAACTGCAGATACATTTGAAGGACTTAAGGCTATTGATGATTATACTCTTGAAGTGACCTTAAAATACCCTTATGCAGACTTTATTAATACTTTAGGCCATGTTGTATTCTATCCTGTTCTGGAGAGCGACGTTGAAGAGTGGGGAGAAGAATATGCTGAACATATCAATGGTACTGGAGCGTTTAAGTTTGTTGAATGGGTTCATGACCAGTATATAGTTCTAGAAAAGAATGAAGACTACTATGGCGATAATGCTTATCTTGACAGTGTAAGATATGTAATCATGGCTGATGAGAACACCGCATTCCTGGAATTCCAGGCAGGAAATCTTGAATATACCTCTATACCTGTTGGGCAGGTAAATGCTACCCAGGAAGATCCAGAAATGGGTGAAAATGTTATAATTAAGCCGATTCTGGCCATATACTACTATGGCATGAATATTGATACAGAGCCATTTAAGGACAGTCCTAAGTTGAGGGAAGCTTTAAGTTACATGGTTGACAAAGAAAACATTTGTGAAATCGTGGGTGAAGGTGTTCCTACTCCAGCTACAGGCTTTGTTCCACCAGGAATTCCTGGTTTTCAGGAAAATGCGTCAGAAGTAAGCTATAATCCTGAAAAAGCTGCTGAACTTCTTGAAGAAGCAGGATATCCTAATGGCGAAGGATTGCCAACACTTAAACTTGGCTATAACACTGGCTCAAGCCATGAGATTATAGCGGAAGCAATACAGGCAGATGCAGCTGAACTTGGAGTAAACATAGAAGTAGAAGGTTATGAGTGGGGTACTATGCTTGAAAAAGCACAGTCTGGGGAAATAAACTTCTTTAGGCTTGGATGGTTAGCAGATTATCCGATAATGGATAATTTCCTATATCCATTATTCCATTCAGAATCAGCTGACAACTATGCTAATTATAATAATCCTGAAGTGGATAAGCTACTGGAAGAAGCAAGAGCTACTCTCGATGAAGAGGAAAGAATTGCAAAATATAGGGAAGTTGAAAAGATGATCCTAAACGACCATGCTTTTGCTTTAATTTACTTCTATGGTTCAAGAAGAATTATACAGCCATATGTTAAAGGATTTTATCTGAGCAATATGGAAGATTATGATTTGAGCACTGTATGGTTGGATAAGTAAAACATATATTTATGTTTGAATAATTCTTATATTTGTATTATGAGGCAGCCTACATTGAAAAATGTAGGCTGCATTTTAAAATGAATTAGAAGTGAAAGAGCTGTAGATGCTTTATTATATTTTTAGAAGAATACTGCAAATTATACCCGTGATAATAGGGGTTACATTAATTCTTTTTATATTGATGTATATTATCCCCGAAGACCCGGCAAGGCTTATCTTGCAGAAGGGTGCCACTGAGCAGGCGCTAGCAAACTTAAGGGCAAAAATGGGAATTGACAAACCTTTGTATGTGCAGTATTGGCGTTACATGAAAAACTTGTTGCAGGGAGATTTAGGTACCTCCTACCGGTACCGGCGGTCCGTAAACAGCATTTTGGCTGAACACTACCCTAATTCGATTAGACTGGCGCTTGCCGCTATAGTGATAGAAATAATTATTGGCATATTTGCCGGCATTATATCGGCGGTCAAAAAGTATAGTTTTTGGGATACTTTAGTCACGGTTTCTACAACTCTGGCTGTTTGTGTGCCGGTCTTTTGGTTAGGTATGATGCTGCAGATTATTTTTGGGCTCAGGCTGGGATGGCTGCCCATGTCTGGAATGGGAGATGGGAGCATAAGATATTATATTCTACCTGCAATAACCCTGGCTTCTGTTTCTACTGCCTATGTTGCTAGAATGACCAGGAGCAGCATGCTCGAAGTTTTATCCAATGATTATATAACTACAGCATATGCTAAAGGGTTGTCATACTATACTGTAATTGGCAAGCATGCTTTAAAAAATGCATTAATTCCAGTAGTTACTTTAATTGGCTTAGATTTAGGAGCTCTGATGGGTGGAGCAATTTTAACTGAAACAGTTTTTAATTGGCCAGGGGTGGGAAGGACTATTTATCTGGCTATACTGCAGAGGGATGCGCCAGTGGTAATTGGCGGGACCCTTATATTGGTAATAATTTTTTTATTTTTAAATTTAATAGTCGATATTATCTATGCTTGGCTTGATCCAAGAATTAGATATGAAAGAAAGAAGGCTAATGTTTAATGTATCCTGAGAACAGAGAACCAAGTGAACCGGGAAAAGAAATAGCTAGTGATTTAGGGGAATCCAAGTATTCTAGATCATCCTTGTATAAGGATGCCTGGCGCAGGCTTAGGAAAAATAAGTTGGCTATGCTTGGCTTGGGGATAATAATACTACTAATACTGATAGCTATTTTTGCCCCATTGATATCACCTTATGAACCTACTGTAAGAATAAAAGAAGATTCATCACTTGGACCAAGCGCAAAACACCTGTTTGGAACAGATATTCTGGGGAGGGATATTTTTAGCCGTGTAATTTATGGCAGCAGGATATCTATACAGGTGGGAATAGTAGCTGTTGGCATATCTCTTACTATAGGCTTATTTTTTGGTGCCCTTGCAGGCTATTTTGGAAATATTCCTGATACTATTATAATGCGCCTGGCTGATATATTTTTTGCTTTTCCTTATATATTGGGTGCTATAGCTATTATGACTATTTTAGGCCCAGGATTAATTAATATTTTTATTGCTATAGGCATTTTAGGCTGGGCATACTTTGCCAGATTGTTTAGGGGATCTATTCTTTCAATAAAAAACAAGGAATATATTGAGGCAGCCAGGGCTTTAGGAGGGAGTAATTTTAGGATAATTATAAAGCACATATTTCCTAATGCCTTTGCTCCCATGATTGTATATGGAACCATGAATGTGGGTACAGCGATTATTGTGGAGGCAGCTCTAAGCTTTTTAGGATTGGGAGTACAACCTCCAACCCCGGCGTGGGGTGAAATGCTTTCAGAATCTTTAAAATATATAAATAATGCCCCCTGGATGATGTTTTTCCCCGGATTAGCTATAGTTATAACTGTGCTAGGATTTGTATTGTTTGGAGACGGATTAAGGGATGCTTTTGACCCTAGAATGAAGTGATTTTATGAATGCGAATAACAAAATACTGGAAGTTAAGAATTTAAAAACTTATTTTTATACAGATGAAGGAGTAGTAAAGGCTGTAGACGGAGTAAGCTTTGACCTTAAAAAAGGTGAAACCCTGGGGATAGTGGGGGAGACTGGCTCTGGCAAAAGCGTTACTGCCCTGTCCATCCTAAGTTTGATACCCCAGCCTCCAGGCAGGATTGTCGAGGGAGAGATACTATTTGACGGTGTGGACATGACCAAACTAAAAAGCAGGCAGCTCCAGAAATACAGGGGGAATAAGATATCTATGATATTCCAGGACCCCATGACCTCGCTTAACCCTGTTTATACTATCGGAAATCAGCTGATGGAGTCTATAATAATACATAGGAGAATGAGCAGGGGCAGGGCTAGAGATGAAGCTGTTAAGTTATTAGAATTGGTTGGAATACCGGAACCCCATAAAAGGCTGTCGGGCTATCCTCATGAATTTAGCGGAGGGATGAGGCAAAGGGTAATGATTGCTATGGCTTTAGCCAATGATCCTTCAATACTTATAGCTGATGAGCCTACTACGGCCCTGGATGTTACTATCCAGGCTCAAATACTGGAACTGATGGATGAATTGAAAAACAAGACCAATTCTTCAATTATAATAATAACCCATGATTTAGGGGTAGTTGCCAAATATGCTAGCAGGGTAATGGTCATGTATGGAGGTAAGCCTGTCGAGTTTTCGGATATAAATAATATCTTTTACAAGCCACTGCATCCATATACTATAGGGTTAATGAATTCTATTACCCGATTGGATGAGAAGAAAAAAGAAAAGCTTCAGCCTATTGAAGGTTCTCCTCCAAGCTTAATCGACCTGCCTATGGGTTGTGTTTTTGCTACCAGGTGTAATTATACTAAGGATGGATGCATTAGTCAGTATCCGCCGTTAAAGGAAATAAGGGAAGGACATTTTGTGGCTTGCTATAGGGCCAGGGAGTTTATGGAAGGGAGTTTAGGCAGAAAATAAGCATATGGATAATAGTAATTTACTAGAGGTAAAAAATTTAAAGAAATATTTTTATTTAAGAAGTGGATTTTTTTTCCAGAAAAGCACTGGCTCCGTTAAAGCTGTTGATGATATAAGTTTTAAGATAAAGGAGGGCCAGACTTTTGGACTGGTCGGAGAAAGTGGATGCGGGAAATCTACCACAGCCAGGGTTATTTTAAGGCTGACTGATCCTACCGGAGGTAAAGTTATTTATAACGGGAAGGATATTTTTTATCTTTCCAGAAAAAAAATGTTTGATGTCAGGAGGGATATACAAATAATTTTCCAGGATCCCTATGCTTCATTGTCACCCAGGATGACCATAGGTGATATTATAAGTGAGCCCATGGAAATTCATAAGCTTGGGGACAAGTCTTACCGCAAGAAGAGGGTAAAAAATCTTCTGAAGGTTGTTGGCTTGAATCCGGAACATATTAACAGGTATCCCCATGAATTTAGCGGCGGCCAGAGACAGAGGGTAGGGGTTGCCAGAGCCCTTGCATTAAATCCCAAATTAATATTATGTGATGAGCCTGTTTCTGCTTTGGACGTTTCGGTACAGGCACAAATATTGAATTTAATGACTGACCTGCAAAAGGAATTTAATCTGACTTATCTGTTTATTGCCCATGACCTTTCAGTAGTAAAACATGTAAGCAATGATATTGGAGTAATGTATTTGGGCAAAATTGTAGAAATTGCCAGCAGCAAAGATCTATATGAAAATCCACTACACCCTTATACCATGGGACTGCTTTCTGCTGTACCCATACCTGATCCGGAACTGGAAAAAAAGAGGCAGAGAATTATATTAACCGGAGATGTCCCCAGTCCCATAAATCCGCCGAGCGGTTGCAGGTTTCATCCCAGGTGCCCAATTGCCCAGGATATATGCAGCCAGAAAGAGCCTGAACTTAAGGATTATTCGAAAAATGGCAAGGAGCATCTAGCTGCATGTTTCTTTGCCGGCAAATCTATTGGCCAATAATATAAATACATCTTTTTAGAATGAAAAGTAAGAAATTATTTAAAAGAATTGCTTTTATCCTGCTAATTATTTTTAGCATGGCTCTATTGTCATGCAGTTTAAATGATCTGGATTTAAGCCTGGGAATAGAAGATAAGCCGGAAGAAGAAAAAGTTATAATCAATGAAGATTCCAAGGTTAGTGATAAAGAATTATTCTTTCAACTAAAAGCAAAACAGGGAGATAAAAACCAGTTAACTAATATTAATATCAGGAAAGCTATATTTTATGGAATAAACCGGCAAAGAATCGTGGAGGAGCTTCTTGCAGATTACGGTTCTGTTTTAAATAGTTTGTTTACTGAAGATTCACCTTATTACTATCCCGCTTGGGATCAGTACAATTACGACCCCCAAAAGGCAAAAGAGCATCTAGGTAAAGCGGGTTATGGCCCTGACAACCCCTTGTATATTACTATAGGTGCAACAGAAGGTAATGTAGCCAGGGAAAAAATTGAAAATATGATTAGAAGCGATTTGGAGGAGATTGGGATACAAATATGGCCTTCCAATAAGCCTTCCAAGGACTGGTATGGGGGAATTTTAAAAAGTGGTGGCTATGAGTTAGGTATCTGGGCTCTGTATACTGCAGACGGTAGCTATGTTGGAAATTATTTTTCTTCTGCAAAGATACCGCCAATGGAAACCGAAGAAAACAAGGATTGTAATAATTTTTACTGGTATAAGAATAAGGAAGTAGACCAGATATTAAGTAAATTACAGTTTGAAAATAGCGAAAACGCAAAGAGGGAATTATATAGGGAATTGCAGGAAAAGCTTGCAAATGATGCATTCTCCCTTCCCCTGTTTAGCAGGATTTATACTATAGCCCATAACACTAAGGTGCAAAACATTAAAATAGATGCCGTAGACGGCAATCTTTTTTATAATATTGATAACTGGGAGCTTGATACCGAAGATGAAGTTTCAACCATTATTATAGGTTATGAAGAAGAACCTAAAGTCATAAATCCTTTTATTTCCAACAGTTTGTTTAACAAATACATAAACAGCGTCCTATTTAAGGGTTTATGGAAAAAGGGAAGTAATGGTGAATATGTTCCTGAATTGGCAGAAAATTATGAAGAATTGAGTTACCAGAATAGTTTTTCCAATTTGGCGGTAAAGGTTAAATTAAAGGAAGGGATGTTTTGGGAGGATGGAACCCCTATTACTTCACAGGATATTTATTATACTTGGCAGAAAATACTGGAAAATGAATCCGGAATAGGCAACTGGGAGCAGTTTAGTAAGATTGAAGATATAAAAATTATTAATGATACAGAGTTTGACATTATTTTTAAGGAAAAAATTGAGGGATGGCAAGAATTATTCAATGTAATTTTTCCCCGCGACAGATTTGGGGAAGATGGTCAGATAAATCTGTTTGAGGATTATACTTTTAGCTGTGGCCCTTATAAAATAGCTGAATGGAAAAAAGGTGAATACTTACTGCTGGAGAGAAACAAATATTACCCAGGTACCGTACCTGATGCAGAGCATATAAAGTTTTTATTTAATTCAGATGTAAATAAACTGATCAGTGCACTAAAGGCGGGGGACATAGATGTATTGAGTGTACCTGTAGATTTAAAGCTGTTAGATGAGATTGAAGAAAATGAGAATCTGGATTTGCTGGTAGAAAAAGGTAATCTATGGGAACACCTAGCTATCTGTCTTAAGCCAAAGGAAGAATAAATTGACATTGATCTATAATATTTTTAGAATATTAAAGGCATAAAAAGCTGCACCTGTCGGAATGGCGGAATTGGTAGACGCGCAAGGTTGAGGGCCTTGTGAACGCTTCAGTTCGTGGGGGTTCAAGTCCCCCTTCCGACACCATAAAACTTTTATTAATAATTTTTTGAATAAATTAATCTGAATATTAAGTATAGTTCTAATCCTCCCTCCCCAGCTATACTGTGTACTGTAGCTATCCACCCGCAACTTATATAAACTTATAAATTTTGGTAGACTATAATGGACAAATACTCTAAAAAGATATTTTATGTCTTTTATAACATACAATATTTAAAAATAAAGGAGTTTAGTCTTGCATAAAAGACAAAAATATATTGATCGAATAGTGCCATTTGTCAATAAACCAGTTATAAAAGTAGTAGCTGGCATGAGGCGGACAGGCAAGAGCACTATTATGCAACTATTAATTGATTATCTTATTAAATCTGGAATAAAAAAGGAACAAATTCTATATATTAATATGGAGTTATTTGAAAATTCACTACCTTGGCAGCCAAACCTTGCAAATTATAACTTTTGAAAGTATTTAACATCTTCTAGATT
>CAYREF010000023.1:0-28346 GCA_964423265.1 uncultured Actinomycetota bacterium | reverse complement strand
TCTCTGTTATGGGTGGGGACCTTTTTCTTTGAACCCCGTATATCCTCAGCTAGTCAAGTATTTTCTTTACCACCTTATATTCTTCTATAAAATCAATAATCCTCATCTATCTTCCCATTTTGGGCAGGTAAGTGGGTCTACTTCGTATATCTTCTGTATAAGCCGTGCCTAGGAGGAGTATCCTGCCAATTAGTGAAAGAACTAGGCGCGAAAAGAATCAATAATAATCTCTCCAGGGTTTTCTATCTTTAACTTGATAGATTGTAAAAAGGACGTCATGATTATCCTTTGGATTTAACCATAGCATTCGCTCAAACATCTTTACAGCTTTTTTAAAGTACCCAAGTTTCCAGAAGAACAATCTATATCCATACATATATCTGATAAAGGGCTTTTTTACCGATATAATAAAAAACTTTGACCAAGTTTAAAATTATAGAATTTTTGTATCGCAAATAAAAAAATAGAGCATAATTTTTATTATTAACACAAGAAGTGAAAAAAATGGAAATTATAAAATGTTGCAAGCATTTACAATAGTAATTAATCTTTGGAAATAACAAGATTAAGGCTAATGGTTCTGCTTATTAATCACATTGCATGCATTAAATTATTCAGGAAAAATGTTTGAAATTTCATTAAGAATCTTTTTAAGTGCTTAATCTGGAAAATTATGCATCCCTTTTTAGGAGATAGACATCTGCTTTATCACCTTTTTTTATACCCCCCAGTGATTGGCCAAAGACAGCAATGCCGTCAGCCTTGGACATGGAAGTCAGTATTCCTGACCCCTGGGCTCCGGTAGGCTTAAAATAATAGGTGCCTCCCTTCCGGGAGAGGATAACCCGGGCAAAATTAGTCCTTCCTTTTTTATGCCTTATATCTTCAAGGGCTTTTGCCCTGACTTTCTTTCTAAATAGGCCCTCATATCCCATCATTTTCCTAATCAGCGGCCTTACATACATTTCAAAGCAAACCATTACCGATACCGGGTTGCCGGGGAGGCCAAAAATCATCTTGTCTCCGGAAGTCAGGAAGGTTAACGGTTTGCCAGGTTTTTGGTTTACCCTCCAGAATATAAGCTCTGCTCCGGCATCTACGAGGATTTCCTTTACATAATCATATTCTCCTACCGAAACTCCCCCGCTTAACAGAAGCAGGTCGCAATCCTTTAATGCCCCGGATATGTTCTTTTGTAAACTGTCCCTGTGGTCCGGCACGATCCCATACCTTACAGGTTTTGCCCCGGCTTCCCTTACCTGGGAAGCCAGGGAATAGCTGTTGCTGTCCCTGACCTTTCCGGGTGAGAGTTTTTTGTCTATTTCAATTATTTCATTACCGGTAGAAATTATTCCCACTCTGGGGGGAGCATAAACAGTAACTTCCCCTATTCCCAGGGAAGCCAATATCCCGATATCTGCAGGGTAAAGCTTCTTGAGCTTGCTGAGAACCAGCTCACCCTTCCTTATATCTTCACCCCCCAATCTGATATTTTCACCCTTGCTGCATTCCCTGTATACCAGGAGGTTACTGCCTTCGGCTTCTGTATCTTCCTTCATTACCACACAGTCACATCCTCTGGGGACAGCGGCCCCAGTCATTATAGGGATGCAAAAGCCTGGCTCCAGTTCTGTTTTGCTGGTATCTCCTGCCGCAATATCCCCCTTGTAAATCCTTAGCCTGACTGGAGAACTTCTGGCGGCCCCTTTTATATCTGCCGCCTTTACCGCATATCCATCCATGGCGGAATTATCATAATTGGGGATGTTGTCTTTTGATGTTATATCCTCAGCCAGTACAAGGCCAAGGCTGTCAAGTATGGTCAATTTAGACAGCCTGGGGCTAAATCTGGCCGATAATACTTTTTTTTGGGCTTCTTTTACGCTAAGCAATTCTCTCATATGTACATTTTTGTTTAATTATACCTTTTAAAGGCAATTTATATCAACAGCCTGGCTTTAATTGCATCATTAATGATTGGTATCAGGGGCAGCCCATTTTGTAAAAAGCTTTAACCCTGGCTCAAGAATGGAAGCAAAAAACAACATTTTAACTAAAAATAAATATTTCAACCCAGACTAATAAAATAATGGATGAAGGGTTAAATGTTTTATTAATATTTACACATTAGAAAAAATAAGAAATTTTTTATATAATAATCAAAAATGCTTGAGCCTATTTTTTAAAGGAAAGGGCAAAGGCAATGAAAAAAACAAGATTTATAATAATTCTTTATTCTGTACTGGCGGGCATAGGCGTCTGGCTGGTAGATGAAACTCTGGATTATTTTCTCTATTACAAGGATTCCCTAGGTTATCTTGACTTGCTACTTTTTAATGTGCCTCCCCAGGAAGCATACATGCGCTGGATTGTGATAGTTGCTTTTCTGATTTACGGAATAATAATTTCTAATTATGTGGCAAGCTTTAAAAAAATGAAAGATAAAGCCGGCAGCCTAGCTAAATTTCCGGTTGAAAACCCCAATCCTGTACTAAGGATATCACGGGAAGGCAAAGTTCTGTATTCAAACCCTGCGGGCAGGATTGTATTAAGGAAATGGAAAAGCAGCAATGGTGAAAGCGTGCCGCCAAAATGGGTTAAGTTGATAAAACAGGCTTTCGGTAGAAAAAATGCTGAAAGTGAAGAGATAGAGGTGGGCAATAAAACCTACCTGGTGACCATAGTCCCGGTGCTTGGAGAAGGCTATGCTAACCTGTATGGAATTGACATAACTGCACGGAAAAAGGTGTTGCAGAAATTAAAAGATAACAGGAGACACCTCATAAAAGCGCAGAGAATTGCAAAAATTGGAAGTTGGGAATGGAACTCTTTGACAGATGAACTGTACTGGTCAGATGAAGTATACAATATATTTGGGGTTTCCCCTGAAAAATTTACGCCTGGATTTGAAAAGCATATGGAATTTATTCCCGGGAAGGGTAGAAAGCAGTACAGGGAGACAGTAGAAAAGGCATTAAAGAAAAAAGGGCCGTTTGAATATGGTTTTGAGCTGATGGCAGGAGATAATACCAAAAAATATGTCTGGGTACAGGGGGATGTCAAGATGGACGATAGAGGTAGCCCAGTAGGGCTTTGGGGAACAGTACAGGATATTACTGAAAAGAAAAAAGTAGAAAAAGAACTTGAAAAACACAAACACCACTTAGAAGAGCTGGTGGACCAAAAAACCAGGCAACTGAAGGCAGCAAACAAAGAGCTTGAGGCTTTCAGCTTTTCTGTCTCCCATGATCTGAGGGCTCCACTCAGGAGCATGGAAGGTTTTAGCCAAATTTTATTAAGCAAATATTCAGATAAAATTAACTCTGAAGTTAGGGATTATCTTAACCGTATTAGGAATTCTTCCAGGCAGATGTCACAGTTAATTGATGATTTGCTCCAGCTTGCAAGGATTACCAGAAAAGAGGTAAAAAAGGAAAAAGTTAACCTAAGCAAACTGGCAAAAGAAGAAATTTCAAGGATTAGGCAGCAGGATAAGAGAAGGAAGGCAGATATATCAATACAGGAGCAGGTATTTGCTTTTGGGGATAGAACTCTGATCCGGATAGCATTATACAATTTATTGGATAATGCATGGAAATTTACCGGACCCAGGGAAACTGCATGCATAGAATTTGGCTCCAGTGATGGAGGGCAAGATGAAATATATTTCGTAAAAGACAATGGGGTTGGTTTTGATGAAAAATATAAGGGGAAACTATTTGGGGCTTTCCAGAGGCTGCATTCAGAGTCAGAATTTCCGGGCACTGGTATTGGGCTGGCAACAGTACAACGGATAATTCACAAACACGAGGGAGAAATCTGGGCTGAAAGTAAGCTGGGCAAAGGAGCAACCTTTTATTTTACAATACCCAAAGATTAAAGTTAGGAGAATCAAGTTGGAAGATAAAATTATTTTACTGGTAGAAGACAGGGAAGATGATATTCTGCTTATAAAGGAAGCATTAAAGGAAAACAGGATAATCAATGAAATAGTAGTGGTAAGGGACGGGGAAGAAGCCCTTGATTACCTGTTTATGAAGGGAAAATACAAAGGCCGGGACCCCGATGAAATGCCGGCAGTGGTACTGCTTGACTTAAAGCTCCCTAAAGTAAGCGGTCTGGAAGTTTTAGAGAAAATAAGGGAGGAAGAAAAAACCAAACTGCTACCTGTAATTATCCTAACCTCCTCAAATGAAGAAAAAGATATTCTTGAAGGCTACAAGTCGGGCTGCAATAGCTATGTCCGAAAGCCAATAGGTTTTAACCAGTTTATTGAAGCAGTCAAACAACTTGGGTTATACTGGCTAATTATAAATGAAATACCACCGAGAAGATAAATATGACAGGTAAAAAATTAAGTGTATTAATAATCGAAGATTCAGAAAATGATGCTTTGCTAGTGGTTGAGCAGCTAAAGAGCGAAGGTTATAAGATCTCCTTTGAGAGAGTAGAAACAGGGGAGGCTTTCAAAACAGAGCTTAACAAGAAAAAGTGGGATGTAATTTTAGCTGACTATAAATTGCCCCACTTTAATGCTGGTGAGGCTTTAAAGCTGCTTCATGAGCAGGAACTGGATATCCCTTTCATTGTGGTATCCGGAACTATTGGAGAGAAACTGGCAGTAAATTTGATGAAAAGAGGCGCCCATGATTATATCATGAAAGACAACCTTACCCGGCTCCCTTCTGCGGTTGAGCGTGAGGTAAGGGATGCAAAGATACGGGAAGAGAAAAGAAAAGCAGAAAAAGAGCTAATAGAAAACATAAAGCGGCTGGACTTGGCAGTAAAGGCAGCAAATTTAGGAACCTGGGACTATGACGTAAAAAAGGGAATTCTAAGGTTTAATAAAGAGTGGGCCAGGATGTTGGGTGACAGTACAGATAAATTAAGCAGGGAAATAAGCGAGCTTAGGGATATAGTCCATCCCGAAGACAGAAGAAAGGTGTTTGAAAAACTAAACTGGCACCTGTCTGGAGAGAGAGAAGATTATGAGGCTGAGTACCGCATTAAATGTAAGTGTGGGAAATGGAGATGGATATTTTCCCGGGGTAGGATTTTTGAAAGGGATGCAGATGGCAAGCCAGTCAGGATGTTTGGCATAAATTTGGACATAGACGAGACAAAGAAGGCAGAACTACAAAGAGAAGAAGAAGTAAGGACTGCTTTCGAACAGATGATTAATACCTTAAGTGATATTGTGGAAATAAAGGATGCCTATACTGCCGGCCACCAGAAAAAAGTGGCTGCGCTGGCAGCAGGGATAGCAAAGGAGATAGGCTTTCCACTTGAGTTTATTGAAACTGTAAAGCTTGCAGCAATGATACATGACCTGGGAAAGATCTCTATTCCCGCATCTATATTAAACAAGCCGGGCAAGTTAAGCAATATTGAATGGGAGCTTATAAAAACCCATCCTACAGAAACTGATAATATCCTGAAAAACAATAAGACCATGGAATACTGCAGGAAAATAATATTGCAGCACCATGAAAGAATGGACGGGTCCGGTTATCCCAAGGGGTTGGAAGGGGAAGAGATCATGATGGAGGCAAGGATTATAGCAGTTGCAGATGTGGTAGAGGCAATGACTTCCTACCGGCCTTACAGGCCGGCTTTAGGGCTGGAGACAGCTATAAAAGAGATTACTAAAAACAAAGGGAAGCTTTATGACGAACCAGTTGTTAAAGCCTGCATGAAAGTTCTTGAAAAGGATGCCTCGATCATAAAGTAATGGACTGGGCTTGTGCCGCTGCTTTCCCAGCTAGTATAATGGTAAAAAATAATTGACCTTATTTGTTATGCATAAAAAGCTTGTAAAAATATTTATATTAACTTCTGCTCTAGCCTTGTTATTTTCTGCCTGCAACATCCCCCCAGCTGAAAAAAAGATCAGGGAAAAAGAAGAAAATGATACAGTCAAGATAGCTGAAAATCAGCAAGAAGCTAAGCCAGCAGAAAAAGAAATTAAACAAAACATACCTAACGATATAATGTTTTCCAGCCCGCAGGCAGATTTTGCATTTGTATATCCCCAGGATAAGGTAATACTGTCATCCAGCCCTTACCTTAATGCTGGCAGAGACAAACTAGCTTTATATGTTCAGATATCAAAAATTGAAGACCTTGAAAATCCTGAAAAAGCTACCGAAGAAAAAGAAGCCTTAGAAGGCGGTGATTTTGGAAAAGAGGATGATTTTGCCTACAGCCCTTCAAAAAAAGTATATGAGGTTGGAAACAGGAAGGTAAAAGAATACATGGTATTTTCAAGAAATGATATTTGCAGTGCAACCTTTGAAAGGAAAGCAGTTTTTTACAATGAGGGATACCGGGTGGAGATAACCCTGCTGGGAAATAAGGATAAAATTACTAAATCCATGGAAAAATATTTTACCCGTGATAGAGAAAACTGCGGACAGGATCCGGTATGGGTTCCCGGAGGCCAGGACAGTTTCTACCAGGAAATAATAAGCGGGGAGGCCTCAGAGGAAGCCCGGCAATGGTATGATGTATTTGAGTCAGTTAAATATCTTTTGCAGATAAATTATTATAAGGGTGCTTCGGCAGGGTATAACAGAGTAATAGATAACAGGGATTACCAGAAAGATGAAGAATTTCCTTACGAGATTACTATTGCCTATCCGGAACTTTTTTCCTCAGTTCATGGAGGCGAAAATTTAAACCAATATATTATAGAAGAAAACGTGGAACCGGTAGTAGCTGATTTTAAAGATATCGTAGACAGGTCCAGAGGCTCTGAGGCCATAAATAAAGAAATTGGCTACCTGCTTACTATTGATTATAGCATTTTTACCTACACCAACAGCATTGCCTCCCTTACCCTTGATTTCTATCCTTATACCGGCGGTGCCCATGGCCTATATTATTTCCAGACTGTAAATTATGATTTCGAAAATAATAAATTGATTGGCCTGGAAGAGATTTTTAAGCCGGGCTCAGGCTACCTTGAATTCTTATCAGAATATTGTTTTGAAGATATAAAGAGGCAGATGGAGGACATGGGAATTGAGCCTGACCTTGAATGGATAAGAGATGGCACAGAGCCAGTGGAGGAAAATTACTCCCATTTCCTTATAACAGCAGAAGGCCTTGTAATAAAGTTCTTGCCTTACCAGGTTGGACCGTGGGCATCAGGAGATTTTTCGGTAACTATCCCTTATGGGGAAATAAGGGATGAAAGTGTTGCAGATAAATTTTCTGCACTTGCACTTATTCTAAAAATTGCTGCTATCGAAGAAGAAAAAGCATATAAGCTCTTAAGTGGAAACTTAACATTTACATAAAATGTCTGAAAGTTATGTAATAGGTAGTGGCATATCAAGCTTCTTCACCAATACTCTGGTCTGTTTCGGTACCTCAAGGTCAATCCACCTATCTTAGGTTCTGGCTTTTCTATACCTACCCAGATGAAGAACCACATCCAAAGAGCTGTAGCTGGAAAGAATCAGCTTATGGTAAATTTTATAGTAATCATAAAGCATTAACAAGGTATCCTGTAAACATCCCTCCATGGAATAGTTATTTCTTATATAGCTCTTATCAACACAAACTACATTTTTAAAGTTACTGGATCCCTGCTCAATAACCCCATTTTAAAATAGCTGTACATTTTCTGACCAAGACCTCCAATGTTACTGGCAAGGGATAGAGTTCCAAACCTGTGCTCTAATATTCTAAAAGAGTCAAGCTATAGCCCAAGCCCAAGATGAGTTTCTATTCTTTTATAATAATTTTTTGATTCAGCTACTTTTAGCTCTGTAAAACTTATTTATGGCATTGATAATATTACAACTATAGCCAGTTAGTAATGTATATTTTCGAGGGAATTGAAACAATATATACACATCAGGAAGATTAAGTTTAGAGCAGCCTAGCATTATAATTTCATATGTGTTAATATTAGTTTACATATGTTAAGCTAACCTTACATTATGAAAAATAAATTAAATGAAATACTAAATACCACCTCCAAGGTTAAAATAATACGCCTTTTTGTCTCCAAGAGGAAAGACTTTTATGCAACCGGTCGTGAAGTTGGTAAGCAATCGGGATTGTCTGCGCCGGCAGCCCATAATGCTTTAAAAGACTTATACAATCACAATATTTTGACCAGAGACATTATAGGAAAGCAGCACCTGTACAGGCTAAATGCCAAAAACAGAATAGTTAAGGATATCCTTATCCCTGCTTTTAGAAAAGAGCTGGATACTAAGAAGGATATCTCTAAATTCTTAAGGAAAGAAATCTCAGCTAATAACCTGAAGGATAGGATACTATCTCTTATGGTCTATGGAAGTGTTGCCAGAAACAGGGTAAGTGAAACAAGTGATGTAGATATTGCGGTAATCGTTAAAGAAGAAAAAGACAAAATGGATGTAGAAAAGATATTTATTGAGATTATTTCATCCAAGTTTTCTGAATATTTTGGTGTCCAGCTTGATCATTATATAAAGACTGAGACTGAGTTTTTGAAAAAGATAAAGGAGAACAAACCTCCGGTTTCAACACTGGTAAAAGCATACAAGATGGTTTACGGAAAAGACCCTCTGGAAATTAGTTAATATGGCAGCAAGAAAGATAAAAGTAAAGAAAGAAGATAGGTCAAAATCACCTAGATACTTAAAAAAAGCAGAGGACAATTATAATCAAATGATAGAGGCACTCAATAATAACAACTATAATGCAGCAGCAACACTGGCTATACAGGCAGCACTATCTGCAGCTGATGCTGTATGCATACATGAAAAAAATATCCGTTCAATATCAGAGAACCATTCTGACTTATGCGATTTAATAAAGTCCCTTCCCTTGGTTGAGGCTAAGAATAAAAGTTTGGTCCTTAAAAGAATTATTTCCAAAAAAAATCTGGTCCAATACGAAAGTAGGAGCATGTATAAAAAAGAGGCTAATCAAATTGTAAAAGGTGCAACCAGATTTTATCAATGGGTAAACTCAATTATAGGATAAATTATTACATCGTACCCGTATTTGCTTCTTTTCTTTTGGCAGCAGAACAATTACTCTATTGTCCTCGAATCTAATGTTTTTGCCGCCGAGAGGGTTATTAAATTAGCTAAACCTGGCTGAATTTTTCAATAAATAAAGAAGATTTATTACCTAACTCTTAAAGTTAATAATAGTTAAAAAGGCATTATATGAGATATATCATATGGTATCGGTTGAGTACCTACAAAATTATATTGATAAGGTAACCTTTAGGTTTAATAATAGAGCTGAGAGTGAGTGTTTTGATTTGATATTAAAATATGCTGTTATTGTATTATATTAGTTAATGATTTGTGGTGGTAGAATGCTGGTGAAACAGCTGGTACAATAGTAGTGAGAAATTACATAGTATTTCTGCGTTAAGTAATTGGGACTTTATTACAATTAAATAGATAATTCCAAACATTTATTTCCTATAAAGAGAAATCATTATAAATAAAATCAATATTTCCAAAAAACAATGTAAAATGGAATTATGTATTCCAGAATAATTAAAAAACCTAAAGGACTATTGACTCTTAGCAGTTATTATGCTACCTTAAATCAAGCAATGAGACCAAGGTAAGCATACATGTATAAAAATATGAATCTTTTATTGTTCCAAGAAGAATTCAAAACAGAAGATGACTGCAGAAAATGGCTGTTTCAAACACGGTGGCCACATGGGTTTAAATGTCCAAGATGCGGGTATGGTACGTATACCTTTATTACCACTAGAAAAAAATATGAATGCTTACAATGCCATTACCAACTTTCGTTAACAGCAGGAACCATATTTCATAAAACCAAAACTCCTTTACTAAAGTGGTTTTGGCTTATTTATAGAATGGCAACATCCAAAACAGGCGTATCCATTGCAGAGATGCGTAGAGAGCTGGAGATAAACGACTATAAAACAATCTGGGTAATGGCCCATAAGATTCGAAAAGCAATGGCTGACCGGGATGCCCATTACACATTGGCTGGCCTTGTAGAGATAGATGAATCCTTTTTCGGACCACCTGCACCCGGCAAAAGAGGCCGAGGTGCAGAGAAGAAGGAAACAGTAATTGTAGCTGTCTCTGCATGGAAGGATGATGCCGGAAAAGAAAGACCTGGATTTGCTCATGCTTTTCTCGCAGGAAATGCTTCCGCTGATACGATCAATGGCCTATTGAAACGATTGGGGGTTCCAGAAGATGAAAGCCTTCCCCTTATTAAAAAGATTCGTTCTGATGGATGGAAGAGCTATATTGCTTCTGCAAAAGGATTGGGAATAGCACATCATCGCGTAATATTACGGGATCCTGTAGATTCAATGAAATTATTGCCATGGACACATCAATTAATTGCAAATGCGAAAGCTGTTTTTTACGGTCCCCATCATGGAGTCTCTTCAAAACATTTGCAGCGCTATCTTGCTGAAGTTTGTTACCGTTTTAATCGTAGATATTGGTACCGAGAAGCATTTCATCGGCTGCTACGAGCCTGTGTGACAACCGAAACTGTAAGTCGATCAGAATTAATGGCTTGATATATTAACTGCTCTGTGTCCATAGTCCAAAACCTAAATAAGAACTTTTTTATTTGGCCCCAGGGGAACTGGAAAAACTACCTGGGTAAAAAGAACTTTCAGGGAAGGCATATATCTAGATTTGCTTGAAGCAAGGCTTTACAATGAGCTGCTGGCAGAACCCCAGAGACTTGAAAATTACATACCCCCTAATTTTAAAGGTTGGACGGTAATAGATGAGGTACAGAGAATCTCCGAAATTTTAAATGAAGTTCACAGGCTAATTGAGGGCAACCATTACCGATTTGTCTTAACTGGTTCCAGCGCCAGAAAGTTAAGAAGGGACGGGCCAAACCTTCTAGCAGGAAGGGCCTTGACCTATTTTATGCACCCGCTTGCAGTACCCGAACTGGGCCGGGACTTTAGCTTAAAGCATTCGCTGCTATAGGGTAATTTGCCTTCTGTGTACGCAGAAGGAAACCCTGGCGGGTTTCTAGAAAGCTATATACAGACTTACCTGCAGGAAGAAGTAAGGCAGGAAGGCTTAACCAGAAATCTTAAACCAGCAATAATATTATTATCCTGATTTAAAGCCTTTAAAATAAAAATGCCAAATTCAACCGTGTATTATTTAGGCATTATGCAGGCTAAAATTTAGGACAATTTTTACCCACAATTTAATAATTCAGAAAATGATTAAATCCCCATTTTTAACAGCTTTCAGGGTGAAATTAAGGGAAGATAAAGATGGTTAATTCCTGGCGGAGCAAAGCAGTCTATTAATTGACTATTGCCAATTTTCACTATAAAATGGCAGCAAATAAGGAATATAAATAAGTTATGGGAAAAGAGCATATAATAAAAATTGATAAGTTTGGGCGTATTTTAATACCAAAAAAAATCCGTAACGGATTGGGACTTTCTCCTGATAAAAAATTAAATATAGAAGAAAAAGAAGATAGTATTGTGATACATCCTAAAAAAGAAGAAGTACTTATAGTAAACAAAGAAGGGGTATTGGTTGTAAAAGCTGAGCTTACAGATTCAGCAGAAGATTTTTTAAAAAAGAACCGTGAAGACAGAATTAAACATATTCTTAAGGGTTAAAAATAATGAAAGTACTTTTTGATACCTCAATTTTAATTGCTGCTATGATAGAACCCCATCCAAAGCATTTGTTATCATTACCGTGGCTACAGAAAGTTAAAAAGGAAATGATAGAAGGAATTATATCATCTCATTCTTTAATTGAGATATATTCTGTTCTTACTGCCTTTCCAATAAGCCCAAAAATTTCTCCAGCAAAGGGTTTAAAATTGATAAATGAAAATATAATCAAAAACTTTAAAATTGTAGCCTGTAGAGAAAATGATTATATAGTCCTTCTTAAGGGGTTAGCAGAAAACCAAATCAGTGGGGCAGCAAGTTATGATGGGCTTATTGCTTATTCAGCCAAGCGGGTTAAAGTAGATAAAATATTGACATTAAATAAAAAAGATTTCACAAAGGCAATGCCTGAGTTTGCAGATATCATTATTGAACCGTAAAAAATAGCTTTGGGCATCTAGCCTGAAAAATTTCCATGTTTTAAAGTTAACTCTGTGGTTTTATCTATCCTAACCCGGAATAGATATTTGCAAATTTGTTTTCTGTTTTTTTAACAGCTGGCAGAGGAGTGGTGAGCATTTTGTTGTCAATGCACTATAATATTTTTTAAGGGTTGCTACAGATAATTATTAAAATCAGTTGACAGCAATTTGGCAAGCTAAAAATTACTTTCCATAACCCGGTAAAGTTGGATACTTCTTAATTAAAGAAATTCTGGTTATTGTTTAAAATAAATTGTTTGTTATAATTTTGTTTAAATATTTTTATTATTTTCCGCAACACCGGGAAAGGATTTAATGGCAGAAAACTTTGTTTATCCGAAAATATCCATAGCTATAGTTAACCTGAATGGGAAAAGTTACTTAAAAGATTGCCTGGGCAGCTTAAAGCAGCTGGATTATCCTGCAGAAAAGGTAGAGATAATTGTAGTTGATAATAATTCTAGCGATGGGTCAGCTGGTTTCCTGTCTTCCAATTACCCGGAAGTCAAAGTTATAAAAAACAGGAAAAACGTGGGATTTGCCAGAGCCAATAACCAGGCGGCAGAAATAGCTTCAGGGGAATATATAGCCTTCCTTAACAATGACACCAAAGTTGACAAAAAATGGCTTATAGAGCTTCTGAGGCCTGTTTACCGGGATCCTGAAGTGGTATGTTCGGGCTCCAAGGTTCTTTCTTTTGACGGCAAAAGTATTGATTTTGCCGGAGGCATGATTAACTTTGAGGGCAAGGGCTTCCAGATAGATTACGGGGTTCCCGTAGATGAGGATAAAAAAGATTCAGACAGGTACATACCTTTTGTAAATGGAGGGGCCATGCTGGTAAAAAGGGATGTGTTTTTGGAGGCCGGCGGATTTGACGGGGATTTTTTTGCCTATTATGAAGACGTGGATTTTGGATGGCGGCTTTGGGTTTTAGGGTTTAAAGTAGTTTATGCCCCCAAATCCATTGTCTACCACGTGCACCACGGAACCTCCAAAATATTTAGCGAAGATAAACTGAGGTTCCTAAAGGAAAGGAATTCGCTTTATTCAGTTATAAAGAATTATGGTGATGAAAACCTGTCCAAGGCACTGGCTGCCACCCTGGGAAGCGTGTTTAACCGCCTGTTTGTGGATATCAAGTTTGACTGGAAGGATTATTACAGTTTTGAAATAATAGACCCTGAAAAAAGCAGTAAACTGGCTGAGAAACTAAAAAGCCAGATTGAAAATATAAGAATTTCACCTGAGCCACTGAGCTCAGTAATGGCAGTAAAAGACTTATTTGAAAACCTGCCCAAACTTCTGGAGAAAAGGGAATGGATACAAAAAAACAGGGGAAGGGATGACAAGGCAGTATTTACCTATTTCAGGGGCCAGTTTCTGGCAGTATCCCCGGATAAGGATTACCAGCAGAACCAGATAAACATTTTAAAGTCTACCGGCATCTATGATGTATTTAGCAAACAGATAAAAAGAAAGCTTCTAATAGTGACCAGTGAAGTTGTATCCGGAGAGATGGCAGGGCCCGCAATCAGGGTATGGAATTTTGCCCAAGTGCTTTCCCGGTACATGGACGTAAAGCTGGCAGTGCCTAACAAAGTAGAGCTTGCCCCCCAGCCTTTTGAAATTGTCCATTACACTGATAATTCTTCTCTCAGGCCGATAATAGAAGATTCAGACATAATACTTACCGGGGGAACAACTTTCGGAAGGTATGACTGCATAAAAAAATCAGGCAAATACCTGGTCATGGACATATACGACCCTTATAACCTGGCAGCGCTGGCAGAATACAAGGATGAGTCATTTGACAGGAGGCTATCGGTGCATAAACTGGTCCACTATAACCTAAATGAGCAATTCTACCATGGGGACTTCTTTATATGCGCCTCTGAGAGGCAGAGGGATTTTTGGCTGGGAATGCTTGCTGCATTAAACAGGATAAATCCCTATACCTATAACCAGGACCCTACGCTGAAAAAAATGATAAGCGTGGTACCTTTTGGCCTGCCTTCCAATAAGCCCATGCATACAGGGGATGTGCTGAAAGGCAAAATAGATGGGATAGGAAAGGATGATTTTGTAATAATCTGGGGAGGGGGAATATATAACTGGTTTGATCCCTTAACCCTGGTAAGGGCAATGGAAAAGATTGGAAAGGACAGGGATGACATAAAGCTTTTCTTTATGGGCATAAAGCATCCCAACCCTGAAGTAAGGGAGATGCAGCTGGCAAGTGAAACTGTAAACCTGGCCAAAAAGCTGGGGGTATACGGCAAAAATGTATTTTTTAACTTCGGGTGGGTACCATATGAGGACAGGCAGAATTATCTCTTAGAATCTGATGTAGGAATTATTACCCATCCAGAGCAGATTGAGACCAGGTTTTCATTCAGGACCAGAATGCTGGATTATTTCTGGGCAGGATTACCCATTATTTCCACTGAAGGCGATAGCTTAAGCGAGCTTATAATTAAAAATAATCTGGGACTGGTAGTAAAAGCCGGTGATGCAGATAACCTGGCGGATGCTATTTTAAGGATGGCAGATGACAACAAGCTTTACAAAAGATGCAGGGAAAATATAGAAAAGATGGCCCAGAATTACCATTGGGAAGACATATGCAAGCCGTTAATAGATTTCTGCAGGGATCCTGTAACCAGCGCGGTAAGAAAAAGAGTAACCGATACAAATGAAGAAATAAATAAAATAAGCAGAGATAACAGGCCAAGGAAAGGCAAACTATATCTGGCTGGCCGGTTTTTTTACCATTTCATAAGGTCTCCCCGCTCTAGTTTTAGGTACATTTCAAATTATATGAGAGGGGCATAAAAACTTCCTATGGCAGAAAAAAGAACCAGAAAGCAGAAGCTTAAAATCATTTTCAGGATTATAAACGTAGTTGTGGTAGTGGGCTTTGGCATTTTTTTAGTTTACTATCTTCTAAACAAGGTTGATATTTCTTCCATTAAGGAAGCATTCCTAAATATGTACAAGCCCACTATGGTGCTGGGCCTGTCCATGATGTTTTTTGATGGCTTTCTTCGGGGCTACAGAAAAAAAATCCTTATAGGATCTGAACGGATAAGGATAACCGACCTGTTTTTCGTAGCCCATATCAGGAATGCCTTTAACATGGTGCTTCCAGCAAGGACAGGAGAACTCTCCTATGTGTACGTGCTTAAAAAGAAATTTAAGTTTCCGGTGGAGATAGGGGTATCCACCCTGGCAGTAGCATTGGTATTTGACCTGGTTATAGTTTTTTCCCTCATAGTAATAGCCATAATAATAGTGGGAATAAACAGGTATGCAGTATCATCAACTACAGTAATAGGAGTAGCAGTTGCACTCCTTGCCATATCTTTGCTCATACTTTTCTTTCTGTCAAAGATAATTGGAGCAGTTATAAGGGTTTTAGAAATTATTTTCAACAAGACTGGGTGGAACCGGAACAAAGTAGTAAATTATATTTACCAGAAACTTGCAGGCATTAATGAAAACATAAAGATTATCCGGAAAAGGAGGGTTTACGGCAGGGTATACTTTACCTCCATAATTATCAGGGTGGTAAAGTTTAGCATCTATTACTTTCTGATACACTCTCTTATGCAGCCCATGGGCTACAGCTTTGCAGACCTCAATTACTGGGTAATATTTCTGGCTACGGCAGCGGCAGAAATATCTGCAGTTCTTCCCACCCATGCACTGGCCGGCCTGGGAACTTATGAATTTGCTTTTGTGGCAGTGCTTACCATGCTTGGCTTCAGTGAAAGGATAGCCATAATAGTTGGTTTTAACTATCACATTATAAATTTAGTTTTTACCGTGATATTAGGGATATTATCTATTATAATACTGGCAATGCCATTTTATAAAATAAGGGAGATAAAAGCCGCACATGAGGATACTGGTAACCGGGAGCAAGGGCCAGCTGGGAACTGAGCTAACCAATATAGCTCCCCAAAAACATAGAATATATGGGTTTGACCTGGACATGGACATAACCAAACCCGCAGAAATAGAGGAAAAATTCTCTAAGGTAAAACCCGCTGCAGTAATCCATTGCGCAGCTATTACCGATGTTGACGGATGTGAGGATAAAAAAGATCTGACCTACCTTGTAAATACCAGGGGTACAGAGAACCTGGCTAAGGTTTGCAAGAAGTACGGGGCAGACCTCTTATTTATTAGCTCTGATTACGTGTTTGACGGTGCCAAGGGCAGACCCTATGTAGAGACTGATGCCCCCAATCCCCTAAGTGTTTATGGTGATTCCAAATACCAGGCAGAAAAAATTATAAAGGGGCTTCTTGATAAATATTATATACTAAGGACTACTGGAATCTACAGCAAATACGGCAAAAACTTTGTGGATACAGTAATAAAGGCAGGAAGGCAAAAAGAGGAGTTAAATATAGTAAATGACCAAATATGTACCCCCACTTACAGCCTGGATTTAGCGGAATGCATATATTCATTGCTTGATTTGAGAAAATATGGAATATACCATTCAACCAACAACGGTGGCTGCAGCTGGTATGATTTTACAGTTGAAATTTTTAAGATTTTACAAATTAACACCCAACTACTGCCAATAGAAAGCAGCAGGCTGGGAAGAGAAGCAAAAAGGCCAGCATTCTCAGTGCTGGAAAACCGAAACCTTGAGTCTAGCAGCATATATTTTTTCAGGCATTGGAAAGAAGCATTGAAAGAATACTTAACCGAAAACTATATCCATGCCAAAGATAAATAAAGCAGCAGCAAACACATTAAGGATAGCAGTTAGCCTTTCCCTTATAGGTTTTTTGGTTTACCGCAACTGGGGAAACTTCAGGGCTATAATGGAAGAAGCCAGGCATATAGATATCTTTTTTATATCCCTGGCTGTTTTTTTATACTTTTTAGGGGTGGCAGGAATGGTATACAGGTGGGGCATACTGCTGCAAGGTTGCAGGATAAAAATATTTAAGCCTTTCTTGCTACAGGCGGTAATGATAGGGTTTTTTTACAACAACATACTTCCTACCAGCGTGGGCGGGGATGCCTACAGGGTTTACGACCTACATAAGAATAAAGGAGTTGATGTTAACACTGGCATATCTACAGTAGTACTGGAGAGGGTTATGGGTTCGGTAACAGGAGCCCTTTTTTTGTTTTTTTCATTTTTGTTTGGAATGTATAAAATACTTAACTTTAATATGGTCTTAAGCCTTATAATTGTATTTGTCTTAGGAGGCCTGCTTATGGCCATACTGATAAATCCATATGTATTTAAGGTGGATGTCCTTTTTAAAAAGTTCAGGCTTCTAAGGAAAATAAGGCCAAAGGTAAAAACCTTTAGGGAAACAGTTATAAGCTACAGGGATAAGAGGAAGCACTTGCTTACCTGTTTTATATACAGCACAATAATACAGCTATTTATAATAGCCAGCTACTATTTTGCTTCCCGGTCCATCGGTTTAGGTATAACCTTTGCTAAATTTTTCTTTGTGGTGCCCTTTACCTCAATTGTTGCCAGTATACCCATAACTATAGGGGGAATTGGCCTGAGGGAAAATGCCCTTGCATACCTTATGATATTGCTTGGGGCAAATGAAAGCCGGGCTGCTCTTTTTTCCTTTCTGGTGCTTTTCATGATTCTCTTTAATGGAGTAGCAGGGGGCCTGGTTTATTTATTTAAGAATATTTTTTACAAGTCAAAAGGTATTATTTAAATAGGGAATTCATTATATTTTCAACATAAGGAGAGAGGTAGGTTTCATAAACAGGGCTTCCAATAAGCTGCAGAAAAAGCATTATGGAAAATATAAAAATTATAATATAGAAAAGATAATACAGTATTTTTAAAAATACAGTTTTAAACATTTTAATTTTTCTGCTATTGTAATTAAGTCTTTTTAATTATATAAATAATGAAAATAAATGTATAGGGGATAAGATGATTAGGGGATTTTTAATATTTTTAAATATAGTAGTTACACTTGTATACATAGCAATGTTCATATTCCTGGAACCCTTGTTCCAGCTGGTTGACGAGTTTATAGTGGTGTCACCATTTCTTTTAAACTCGGCTAAGTTCTTCCTTCTAACTGTCATTGCCTTTTGCATTGGCAATCTAACCCAGGTTTTTACCAGAACCCGCTACGAACAAAATTTCTGGGATATAAAGAACTTTATAAAACTGTCTATCATACCTGCAATTTTCTTAATTGCCATGAGCATCGGCCCTGTGCTGGATATTATTACCAGCCTTCCGCTTATAAGGGAAAATCCTTCAGAATTTCTATACTACCTCATATCCTCAAGGTATGTGTGGATAATGTGGATCGGCTTTAACCTGGGAGCTTCCATAAAATTTTCCTATTATTATATGCCCAGGAGGGCTAAGACAGCCAGCAAGAACCAGACAGTTTAATTATAAACAAAGAAAGGGTCCTTGTAATTGGCATTGGGGTCATTGAATACATTAATTATGGAACCGTCTTCAAATGAGTATAGATAAATCTGGTCTCTGCCGCTAACATTTGAGTCAAAGCCAATATACTTTCCATCCGGGGAAATAGTAGGGTGGGTATTAGTGCCACCCATGTGGGTAACCTGGGCCAGCATGGCCCCGTTTATGTCCATAATCATTACCTCAGCTTTGCTTCCCAGGTACTTGCTGAAAACAATTACCTGACCATTGCTGCTTATGTCAGGTACCCTGTTCCTGTTTCCGTCTTTGGTGATATAGGAGATATTTTCTCCATTATAGTCCATAATTTTTATATCTTCCTTGGTTCCGGATTCAAACAGCACCAGTGGCCTGAAAGGATGAGTTGCTGGATGCCAGTCAAATGCTTCAGGGTTAAAGGTAAGCCTTTTGGAAGTTAGGTTTTCTACATTGACTCTGTAAATTTCCCAGATATCCCCTTCGCGCCTTTCGTAGAATATATAGTTACCATCATAGGACCAGGCAGGATATGCGCTAAGTGTATTGTCAGAGGTAAGCTGCTTTAGTCCGCTTCCGTCTGTATTTATGGTAAATATCTGCCATAGACTCTTAACTTCGGAAGTAAAGGCAATCTGTTTGCCGTCTGGGGATGCAGTAGGATACAGGTCATCTACATCATTGTCAGTCAGCTGCCTGAGATTTGAGCCATCCAGGTTGGAGATATAAAGGTCAAAATCTCCGCCGCCATCCCTGTCTGAAACGAACACTATCTGCTTAGATTTATATTCAGGCTCCTTGTAAAATTTATCCGGCTTACTTATAAAAAAGGAGCTTCCGCTTATGTTTATGGATTCCCCGGGATTTATCCTAAAATCAGAGATATAGTTATCAACTTCTAAAAAGATATTGTTTTTTTGCTCAGGGTTGCGCAGATAAACTCCAATTATTTGCCTTTCCCAATCTCCGCCAATATTATGGGTATAAATGTAGAGGTAATGCTTCTGGTTAGCCTTATACTGTGAAGCATCCCATTCCAGGTGAAAACCTGTATCTTTAAATTGGGGCCCATATACATCTGCGACATCTGTCCTATCTATTTCCCCGTAATTTCCATCTCCCAGGTAAATTCCTGTGTCCATAGGACCATCCAGGTATATATGCATTTCATCTATACCGCTATTATCTGTTGCTTCAGGATTTAATGCCCAACCCTGGACGGAAATTTTTCCAGGTTTAATAATTGATAAATTTTGGGGATTGTCAACATTTAATTTTACATTATTTTCTCCCCTGTCTCCCCCTACTGTTATTTCTTTTAGGATGTGCTCTGATTTACCTTTATCTGTTATGGCATATACAAATAATGTATGGAGGCCAGCTGAAAGGTTAATATCGCTAAAATCCAGGTTGTATTCAAATCCTGAATTTAGGTAGTTGCTGCCGTAAATGTTTTTGATGTCTTCACGTTTTATCCCCACAGCTGTTTCACCCAAAAATATTCCTGAATCTTCGGGGCCGTCCAGGTAGAACTGGATTTTTTCAATTTCCTGCGGTTCTTCTGTTTCTGTGGCCTCTTGTTCCGCTTCTTCGGGTTCAGGTTCGGTTTCTTCAGTTATTTTCTTTTCTTCTACCACTACTTTTTCTTCCTCCTGTTGAGTGGTTTCTACCACTTCTGTCTCTGTAGCGGTAGTTTCCTCTGAAATGGCAGCTACTGCAATGCTACCAATAAAAATGAAGGCTATGACTAAAAATATTGCTAATAATATTGATACTGCTTTAATTTTTTAACTCCTTTATATATATAGTTTGTTTTATTTTAATATTTAATCAAGTTTATTAAAAGAGAGAGAATTTGCAAGCTCACCCTTTATAATAGAATTCCATAACTTTGTAAAGCAATATATCCCTGGAAGCCTTAACAGAACTATAGCAATCAGCAAGGCCCCACCCATAATAGAAGTCTTTTCCTTCCGGCCCCAGGTCTGTAGCAGTCGAGGCCAGTATTGTTTTAATATCATGTTTGCCTAAGTAAGGGTTAGCCGATACCATCAGGGCAACAATCCCTGCCAGATGGGCAGATGACCAGGAAGTTCCCCCTGTGTTTTGCCAGTCCCCTATGGTATCTATATTTGGTATGTTGTCGCAAGGAGCTGAAACAAAGCTTAAGTCATTGGCAGTGGAATTAATAGAATGGAAATTATTTTCATCCACTCCAGCGATATTATATACTCCCTCCAGGTAGCCTGGAAACCTGTGGCTCAGGCAATTGCCCCTGCCCTGGGCTCCTATAAAAAATTTAACTCCCTCCGAATACCCCCTCATAATTGCAGCCTGCACTCTATCAACATATTCAGGGGAAGGGGGAGGGTCCAGAACACTTATGGGCATAAGGATGATATCTGCCCCCCGCTCAGCCGCATAATCTATGGCTTTATCAATTTTGCCTGCTTCTATGTTTCGGTCAAAAACTTTTAGGCTCATGAGGGAAACCTCGGGGGCAACCGAAAGCACAATCCCTGCCGCAAAGGTGTCATGGCCATTCTCATCAATTACTTTTTCTGAATCATTTACAAAATTCCAGCTGTCGGTTATATGGTCTTTTACATGTTTATTTTTGGCATCAATTCCGTACCCGATAATTGCTACTGTAGCATTGCTGCCTCTGGTTATGTCCCATGAACTGGCTAGATTGATTGCCTCCAGGTTCCAGCTGTGGTCATATTTTTTTTGATTTTTAAAAGCTGGGTTAATAGAATAGGGTTGGCTGGCATAAGAAAAGGATGATATAAGGAAAATTATTAAAATAATGGTGGTTATAGTGAAAAGTAATTTATATTTATCCATAAAATATATTATAATCATATAATTATTGTTTACATTTTAAATTATTATGCAATGCTTTAACAGGCCATATTCAGAAAGAAGGTTTTAATATGAGCAAGCCTTGGCAAATACAGATGTTTGAAAAATCATTGAAGAAAAGGCAGAAATTCAATGCCCTCAAATCAATCCTGGAAATAAAAGAAGATGACCGGTGCATTGACATATGCTCAGGGGATAATACCGGGGCCTTGAGCTACTGCCTCAGGGATCTGGGGGGCCAGTGGCATACAGGAGACCTGGAACCTGAAAACCAGGAAGTAATGAAAGAGCTCCTGGGTGAGAATGTTTCTTTGCTTAAACCTGATAAATTGGATTTTAAAGATAATTTCTTTGACAAGATGGTTTTCTTTGACGTGCTAGAACACCTGGAAGATGAAAAGCCACTGCTTGAAGAGGTAAAAAGGGTGTTAAAAGAAGACGGCCTTGCCTATTTTACTGTCCCCAACCAGAGCCCCAGATTGTTTGGGAACAAGATTAAGAACCTGTTTGGCATGAAGCCTGAAAAATACGGCCACAAGCGCCCAGGCTATACTAAAGGCCAGCTAAATGGCCTGCTGGAGGACAATGGGTTTGTAGTAAAAAAATCAATTAGCTATGCCAAGTTTTTTACGGAAATGGTTGAGCTGGGCATTAATTTAATATACATGCTTGCCTCCAGGAAAAAGAAAGAAAAAGGAGAGAAGCAAAGCATTTCCCCCACTTCAAAGGATAAGCTGGGCGGAGCATACAAGATTTATTCTAAAATTTTTCCCATATTTAAATTATTATCCAAACTAGATAAATTGCTTATCTTAAGCCGCGGTTACAATGAAATTGTTGAAGCCAGGGTAAAAAAGCCGGTAAAAATTGTGCCTGAGAAGAAAAGAGAAGAAAAAGTGCTGGTTACAGGCGGAGGAGGCTTTATTGGCAGCCACCTGGTAGAATTCCTCCTGGGCAAGGGGTATTATGTCAGGACTATCGACCTTGATGTGGAAGATATAAGGCATTTGGAGGTAAATGAGAACCTGGAGGTAATAGAAGGCGACCTTTTAGAGGAAGGCATGGTTGAAAGGATGATCAAAGACATTGGTATAGTCTTCCACCTGGCAAGTGTACATCTTTCTATTGTGGCAAGTGAGAAGTATTATGAGGAAAACAATTTTCTGGGCACAAAAAAATTACTGGAAGAAAGCCATAAGGCAGGGGTTAACAAATTTATCTACTGTGGCACGGTAGGGGTAATGAAAGATATGGAAAGAGAGCCTGCTGATGAAAGTTCTCCCATTAAACCTACTACAATTTATGAAAAGACGAAATGGATGGCTGAAAAATATGTAAGGGATTATCACAGACAAACAAATTACCCCATATCCATAGTCAGGCCTTCATTTGTATACGGTCCCAGATGCCCAAGGACAGTTAAGCTGTTCAAGAATATAGGAAAGGGAAGGTTCTTTTTGGTGGGAGATGGCTCCACTTACAGGCAAAGCGCATATGTTTCTGATGCAGCAGAAGGAATATGGCTAGCCTCACAAACCGGTAAGGCAATAGGGCAAACCTATATACTTTCCGGCGATGATAAAAGCACTGTGGGAGACCTGGTAGAAAATATATTAAAGCTTACCGGGGGAAAGCTGCTCCTGCCTTTTGGAATTCCACATTTTGTAATGTATCCTCTGGCTATAGTTGTGGAATTTATGTTTAAGGCCATAAGAAAAGAGCCCCCATTTTCCAGGAGAAGCTTGCTGTTCTTTTTAAATAACTATTTGTATGATATATCCAAAGCTAAAAAAGAATTAGGGTATAACCCCACCGTAAGCTTAGAAGAAGGGCTAAAGAAGACCTACGGGTGGATAATTGAAAACGGCAAACTCTACAAATAAGGGAAAACATGGAAAAAGGCACCCAGGAGAATATAAGAAAGTTTGATAATTGGGCAAAAAGCTATGACACGGACAGGATAAGCTCATGGTTTAGATATATACATAGAATAATGCTCGGGCACCTGGATATAGGCGGAAAGAAAAAAATACTGGATGTAGGTTGCGGCACCGGCAATGCCTTGATGCTGATGGCAAAGGAAAATCCGGAGGCAAAATACTGTGGGATAGACATCTCAAACCAGATGATTAAAATGGCAAAAGAGAAAACAAAAGACAACCCTAATTTTGAGTTCAAAGTTGCGGATTCAGAAGATATGCCTCATCCAGAGGGCGCCTTTGACCTGGTATTCAGCAGTAATTCTTTCCACCATTATCCTGATCCCCTAAGGGTCTTGGAAGAAATAAAGAGAGTGTTAAAAGAAGGCGGCACCTTCTTTTTAGAAGATGCCTGCAGGGATGTTTTCTTTCCCATAAGGCTGCAGAATATATATAGGAAGAAATTCGAAAAGGGCCACATAACCTATTACACTACCCGGGAGATTCTAGGGATGCTTAAAAAATCCGGGTTTAGAAATCCAAAGGTTGTAAATACAATTAGAGGAATTGGAATAAAAAAGAAAGCATTTACCGGAGTGGGTATGTTTTCTGCCATAAAGTAGGTGACAATGTCAAAAGGAAAATTGCATCAGGAAATAACTGGGGGCAAAAAATCAAATTTTTCCAAATACAAAGATCTTTACCTGGGGAATATGGGGATTTTTAAAGCTATACTGTTTGAGCTGATAATACTCTTTTTCTCAAATACCCCCGGTGCAGTAGGGTTGGCATTCAGAAAAATATTCTATCCCCTGGTATTGGGAAAAGTAGGAAAGAATGTAATATTTGGCAAAGGCATAACCATAAGGCATCCAGGCAAGATAAGAATTGGAAATAATGTAGTAGTTGAGGATAACTGTGTATTGGATGCAAAAGGCCCAGGCAATAAGGGCATAACAGTCGGCGATGGGGTAATTCTTAGCAGGAATGTAATAATAAGCTGCAAGAACGCAGATATTGAAATTGGAAATAATACGGTACTGGGCATAAACAGCGCAATACATGCTGTTGAGGGTAGCAATGTGTCTGTGGGAAGCGACGTGCTTATAGCTGGCTATGTTTATATTATAGGCGGGGGAAACTACAATTACGGCAAATCCGGCATTCCCATAAGGGAGCAAGGCATGGCATCTAAAGGTGGAATAAGGATAGGAAATAATGTATGGATAGGCGCATCTACAAATATAACTGACGGGGTAAGCATAGAAGATGGAAACATAATTGGAGCATATTCCCTAGTTAACAAGCCAATAGACAAAAAGGATTTCATCTCATTCGGGGTTCCTGCAAAATTGCATAAAAAGAGGATAAACTGATCCAATTACACACAATTTAACATTTTATTGTGTATAGTTAACTCAAATATGGTATAATTAAATTGTGGGTTGGAGGTGTAGTATGGTTAGGGTAAATATAAGTATTGGAAAAGACAAGTTAGAAGAATTGGATAATATCAGAGAAAAGAAGGGCATTTCTAGAAGCAAGCTTTTAAGGGAGGCAGCTGACATGTATATTGATAAATACAAGAAAGACCAAGCCCAAAAGAAAAGAAAAGAGTCTATAAAGCAAGCCATAAAAACCCAGGACGAATTAAGAAGACAATCCGGGGAATGGGATGGAGTATCAGAGATTAGAAGATGGAGAGAATCAAGATAGCCGGTTTTTAATAAAGGAATCATTAATAAAAAGCTATATAATTGACGCTTCCGTATGTGTTAAATGGTTCTCAGTTTCAAATGAAAAGAACCTGGATAAATCTAATGCGCTGAGGGATTATTATTATCAGAGGAAAATACTGCTGGCTGCACCAGACTTGCTAATATATGAGATTGGAAATGCATTGTCCTTTAACCCCAATTTTAATAAAGATAATGTAATTAAAGCAGTAAGCAGCCTTTACCAGATGGAAATTATTCTGTTAAAGGCAAACAGAGATATAATGGCAGAAGCGGTAAAATTAAAATTTGAAAAAGATATAACCGTATATGATGCGGTGTATGTGGCAATAGCCAGGCTATTTAATCTCCAGTTTATCACAGCAGACCAAAAATTATACCACAAAGTAAAGGATATGGGCTGCACCATATATCTGCCGGATTTAAAATTATAGGCCGCAAATTCAAGGATTGCCAATTATATACCAGAGAGAGTTACCCACATTCAAGAGGAAAAACAATTCCAGTAGATTGACAGATAAGCTAACTTTTATGTTATGCACTATTTTTAAACAAGGTAATCTCTACCGAAAAGGTTTCTAACAAGTTCCTATTATAAAAAATTAGATTTCCACTTAAATATAAATTCTGTATAATTGTTTTTATATAATAACTTAAATATGATTGAAATATATTTTTATGGAAACTAAAAAAAAGGAAATAAAGGAAGCAATTCATGAACTTGCAAAAAAGAATAATGCAATTCTTGCCTTATTATTTGGCTCTTATGGCAGAGGAACACAAACAAAACATTCAGACCTTGATGTAATTTTTGTACAGGAAACAGATAAGCCTTTCTTAAAAAGACTTGACCCATATTTTTTTCCACTGTCAGAATTAATGGGAGCTGCAGTAGATGTTTTTGTATACACGCCCCAGGAATACAGGAGAATGAAAAAAAAGTTTTTCGTACAAAGGGCGCTAAAAGAGGGAGAAATAATTTTTGAGTCAAGAAAATTATAAACAGGATGCTGCTAGATGGTTTCGCCAAGCAAAAGCAGATATTAAAGCAGCTAAGGGAAGTTTAAAAAATAGCAGTTATGAATGGGCTTGTTTTCAGGCACAGCAAGCAGCAGAAAAAGCCATGAAAGCCTTATGGTATTATTGTTTATTTGAGCCATGGGGGCATAGTGTCCTTAAGCTCATGCATGAATTCCCAAAAGAAGACATAAATGAGGAATTGAAGCCATTACATGATTTAGCTAGAGAATTAGATAAGTTATATATACCCACTAGATACCCTAATGGTTTGCCTGACCTTACCCCTTCTGATGTCTTCACCGGAAAAGAGGCTGGCCAGGCAATAAATTCATCTGAGAAGATTATCAAAATGGTTGCTTCAATGATCGAAAATGACATCTAGGTTAATTTTTTGCTGATCTATAATAGTTTAAGTATTTATCATAAAAGTTCACTAACTTATGGCTACATAAATTACCCGGGACACCCAGGTTTAAACTAAAAATAAATGCCGTTCTTTATAAACGCCAAATAAGAATTGATAATTGAAGATTAGCTTGATAAAATTTTTAGCAAATGGATAATGAAATTATTAAAAATATTTCAGGATTTTTCACGAGACAATCCAATGTTGCTGCTGCATATCTTTATGGCTCAAGGGCAAGGTGCGAAGAATCTAAAAAAAGTGATTTAGATTTAGCAATACTATTTAAAGAGCCAATTACCGAATATAGTAAAATATTAGAGTTAAGAGTAGAAATACAGAATTTAATAGAGAATACTGTTTTAGTAGGTTTGCGTGAAATACATCTTGGGCTTTCTCCGGTATTTTTAGGCCAGATAATTTCCACAGGAAAGGTGATATATTGCAGGGACGAGAATTTCAGAATAAACTTTGAGGTAAAAGTGATGAGAATGATTGATGATTATGAAAGGATAAGGAAAATTAATTTATATTACCTTAAAAAATCACTGGAAGAAGGAAGTTTTGGAAGAAAAAAAGACTCTGCAAAAATTACTTGAACAATTAGATGAGCATCTGTCAACTATTGACCAAATGTCGTTTAGTTTAGATAAACTACTTTCTGATATTGATATCCAACATTTGCTGGAACGCCGGATGCAGCTTTCAATTGATACCTGTATTGATATTGCCTCCCACATTGCAGCAAGGGAAAAACTACCGGGCAGGGAAAATGCAGCAGACGCTTTTTTGCTTTTAGGAGAGCATAACCTAATTGATAAAAATCTCTCTGAGAAATTAGCCAAAGCAGTTGGGTTTAGAAATATATTAATAAATGAGCATACTAAAATTAACCACCGCCAAGTTTACAAATATTATAAGAAAGATTTAGATAACCTCAGGGAATTTGCAAAGCAAGTATCCGGTTACCTGTAGATTACTTGGGCGCTTCTTTTTTAATCTTTTCTATTTTAGGCTTCCTGATTAAAAACAGAACCCCTCCTTATGGACTCTAATAGCAGCAAGAAGAGTATAAGGAGAGGGAGGTTCCCAGAAAATAGGCTGTAGTATTTTCCCTTGTTCCTATTCTTCCAATGGATATGGGGATCATGGCTACCAGCAATACAACAGGTAGCATAAACAGGAAAGAAAAAAAGAAACATCTATCTTTAAGGCAAGAGCAGCAAAATATTTTTTGATCTTATCATTTTTAAAATAATTTAAGATTCAGTACTATTATTTTTACCCCCGGCCTCTTTTAAGAATTTTGTCTTTAATATGTTTTTTAAATTTCTTAGCAATTCCAACTGCATTTTTTGTATCTTCTAAAGACGGCTCTTCAAATTCGGGATATCTTGCTCCTGACTTCAGACATTAAAATGCTGAAACCCGCATAAACAATGGATTCTTAAAATCCGGAAGGCACTACACCTTACATTTTTCTATAATATAAGGGGTAATAGATCTCTTAAGGTTTAGGATATTGTATATTTTTCTAGCATCCCTTTTCATCTTAGATGGTAGCCCATAACGAATCTTTTTCTTTTTATCATACAGTATTGATGTCTGTACCTTCATCAGTGTCTGCCTTATTCTCTCAGGGGAGAGTTTTTTGTACTGGAGCCTTACCCTGTACTCTAGGTGCTTTACAAGACCGTAAGCAGCAAAGCAAATTGCAATATGTGCTTTTATCCTTCTTGGCTTCCAGTGATATATAGGCCGGACTGCAAGATCATGCTTTGTTACCCTAAAGGCTGCCTCTACATTGGCAAGGTCATTGTATTTAGATAGAATTACCTCTGGGGATAGATCTGAATTTGTTACTA